>CAVHPV010000056.1:0-14213 GCA_963638045.1 Faecalibacterium sp. CAG:74
GGTAACCGATATTCGTTATTATTTCTCCTTATGTTTAATTTACAGTCTTAGTATAAACCGTCTTGTTTCCAACATAGCCCTAGCCGTCTCTAGATCATACTCTACTCCGTCAAACCAGTATTCGGACTTGTTAAAACTACTCATTACACCTCACATATTTCCTTTTGCAGTATACCACAAGTCTATAGAAATAAAAGAGACTGTTTTAAGCAGCTATCTTACTCCATAGCACCACCACACCAAATAATATATGAAATTTCTCAAAAGTAGTATTTCGGTAGTAGACATTCTCCTCTGAGGGCACAATTTGACATGCAAAGGCACTCTCTGACGCATTTTACATATAATCTGAAAGCTACACGTTTATCATTGCCATGGCAGACAAACATTATTTTCATAGATATTCCAGTTGCTCCAACTTGCCTCAATATGAAGAGTTATGCCGATTATAGAGGAAAAGAGAAAAGGAAGGAAGAAAGACGGCAGGATTTCGACGACAGAGAAAAGAAAAAGAAGGATGTGCAAAGAGACCAGAGGAAGAGACACCAGAATCATAGAGGAAGAGTCCTACCCTCTTATGGGCTCATCTCCTTATTTCAGCACAAGATAATCTTCCGCTATTCGGAAACTCCCATGTATTCGATTTACAACGGTGTACTATCCATGTAACAAGTGCCAGGACAGATATCAATTTTATTGTCCCAGACCTTTCTACTGTCAACAGATGGATCCTTAGCCCATGATACCACTTTATTTTCGTCAAGATAAACGCGACGAAATACATTTATATCCTGTAATGGTTTGAATACAGTTCCATCCTTTAAAAACGGTTTCATGTCGTAAATCCTCTTCTCTCCATTATCAAATATGAGAAGCAAAGTAAAATTGTCGTTCGAAACAACACTGATAATCTTTCTTCTCCCGGAAGCTAATATTCTGCTGTCTTCTGATCAAAACCTCTTGAAAGGTAATATACTACTTTGTCAGTCATCTCTCGCCTCAGTCACCATCGATATCAAACAGGGATACCTGGTCGAAAATATCTGCACAGGTCGTACTACTTTTTGAATAGTTCCGAATGCGTACCAAGTCGATAGAGCATCAACACAAGTACGGTGTTTTGAATTTCATAAACAAGATGCCAGTCAGGTTCGATGTGGCATTCCCGTGTCCCTTTATAGCTGCCGGATAGCTCATGGTCTCTGTATTTTGCATCAAGAGCCCCGCCGTCAGCCAGGATTTCAATCACCTCAAAAAGCTTATCAAGATTCCTATTCTGCTCCTTCGCAAGCTTCAAATCCATTTTAAACTGGTTGGTAAACCGTACATCATATTTCATACTTCCAACGCAGCCTTAAGATCAGCCATGCTGGAATATTTAGGGGCACTCGGGTCAGCCATCAGTCTTCTGCCTTCCTCTATGGCGGCTTTGGTAATGTAACTCGGAACATCCAGCTTTAATTCAAATGGAATACCATGCTTGCGGATAGATGTTCTTAAAAATATATTGACTGCACTCGTCATATTGAGGCCGAGTTCGTTGAAAAGTTCCTCAGCCTGGTCTTTAACGTCTCTATCTATTCTGATATTTAGATTTGTTGTTGCCATGCAAGTATCTCCATTTAATAAATGGACAATTCAAAATAAAGCAACTGTCAACACAATGTCATTATATTATGAGCAGTATTAAATGGTATTCTCCATCAAAGATAAAAGCTCTTCTCTTATTCCCCTGGAGAAGCAGAGAAATGCCCCGGATTTCTCCGTGGGTGGACTCTCGTCAGATTGCACAGAACATACTCTAAGTAACGGCTTCGCTTTCTCACTGGTCTTATCAACCTCTTTACGGGCGTTCTCGAGTTCCTCAAGACGTGGGATCTCGTACTTTGTGTCATCAAGGCCAAGATAAATATACGTATTCATCGTGACACTTATATCACTGTGGCCCATAAGGTACTGCAGTGTCTTGAGGGCCATACCGCTCCGTGCCATATTGGAACAGTACGTATGCCTGCAGACATAAGAAGTAATGTTCGGCATCTACACCCGGTAGATAGACCATGTTGTTGATGCGCTTTTTCCAATGCAGAGCTACAAGTGGTATCCCGTCCTTGTCTATAAAGAGAAAGCCGACGTAGCTGCCTATCATCACTTCAGATAAGTCATCAGGGCTGTCCACGATAATCGCCTTGAACACCATATAGACATCGTCTGTCATCGGAATCTTTCTTGTACCTGCATTTGTCCTGGTTGATTCGATGTGATACTGCATCTTCCATTCTCGCTGAAGCTGGTGATTGATGCCGATGATACGCTTCTCCATATCGATATCCTTAAGCGTCAGACCTCAGAACTCAGATATTCTCATACCTGTATAAACAGCCTCGTAGTAGGGTGTGGATAATTTTCTTCGGTAAAAGTCCCTTCTTCGGAATCTTCAAAACTTCAGGGACGATGTAGCAGAGATCCTTGTTGCATGATCTTTATACTTTCTATTTTTCTTCATACCTTTTTGTACTTTTACTCGAGAATTCTGCAACATAATCTAAAGCCGGGCCAAAAGTAGCCTTATCGATTTTCAAACTACTTTTTTTCCGTTTTCTGTTCAAGGAGAACAATTGACTCCAGATAATCATTCTCAACTCTGCTGAGCGTCCGTGCCTTATATCTCCAGTATTCGTCTGTTGCCTTGTCTTCTGCATCCTTTTGGCTGATACTCCCATTATCAACAAGGAGCTTTTCACCGTTCATTGTAAGAATGCGGTCAAGATGCTCCGCCCAGTCCTGCATTGTCATCACATGCCCCCTCTCAGCCTGACGCTCTGCAAAGTCCAAATATCCGGAGACAAGCTGCCCCATAGACCTCAGTTCCTTCTCATCAAGGTAGTTCTTGGCAATCAATGCATCTTTAAGCGTCGGCTGCCTTCCTGAGAATGTAGTTAATCCCATGAATTCCTTCTCAGCATCGGCCGGCCCGTGTGTAAATTACTTCGGCAACAGTGTGGTCGTGTACGGCATAATGAATCTTGTTCTGAACCTTCTTGAAGAAAGCAACAGAGATTTCTGCCTTGGGGTCATAGTCGATACTCGTGGCATATATTTCAAGTACCTGACGGTAGAAAACCTTCTCGGAAGAACGGATATCACGGATACGGTCCAGAAGCTCCTTGAAATATCCTCCACCTCCGAGATTCTTGAGCCTTTCATCATCCAGGGCAAATCCCTTTTTCATGTACTCCTTCAATATGCCTGTCGCCCATATACGGAATTGGACGCCCCGCTGTGACTTTACACGATAACCGACAGAAATGATAACATCGAGGTTATAGAATTCCACAGGTTTATCTGAAGAAGCAATGTGCAAAATTGCACATTACCCTCCCTGGAAAGTTCTCCTTCTTCGAATACATTCCTTATGTGCTTTGAAATAACGGATCTGTCTCTTTGAAACAATTCCGCCATTTGCGACTTGGAAAGCCAGACAGTATCACCATCAAAGGTAGTCTCTATCTTTGCCAGGCCGTCTGCTGTTGTATAGATAATCATATGGGATTGACTTGTGTTGTTCATATCATACTCCGTTTATTTCTTGCCACTTTATTCTCGTTTTGCTTATAAAATTTTATGATCACGTCTCGTCAACATTCCCCTGTCTTTGGCTCCACGTATACCGTCTGCGAATTTTTCATATCGATTCAACAGCCCAGAGTGGCATGTTAATCATCCACTCCTGGTCAATATAATCCAGAGTGGAAAACCGCAGAGCATATTCCGGCTTGAATTTGTCATAATAAACTCTTAGGCTCTTTGACTTTATATTCACTTCTGCTTTTACCTCCACCGGCAGTACAGCACCCTTTTTCTGGATAAGAAAATCTGTTTCGTAGACAGACTTGTCGCCACTGTAGTAGTAGGGAGTATACGGTGTAGAAGAAATAATCTCTTCGAGAACATATTCTTCTGCAAGAGCGCCCTTGAACTCGGTAAAGATATCACTTCCATTGATTATCACGTCTGCATCCAATTCCAACATCGCCCCAAGCAGTCCGATATCAAGCATGAACAGCTTGAAGGAAGTAAAATCAATATATGCTTTGAGCGGCACTGCCGGCTTTGTCACCTTATGTACTTTATATACCAGACCTGCGTTAACCAGCCACTGGATTGCTATCTCAAAATCCTTCATTCTTGCTCCTTCCTTTATTCTTCCGAAGAAGAATTTCCTGTTTTCTTTAGCAAGCTGCATCGGTAGAGAAGCCCATACCATACGGATTCTCGGTATTTCCTCAGGTTTGACATGCTTTCCGAAGTCCCCGTCATATTGACTCAGGATGGAATTCTGAATCTCCCTCACTTCTTCGTAATCTCTTCTCAGGGAAAAAGCCTCGACACACTCGGGCATCCCCCCTACGAAGAAATAATTCTTCAAGTGTTCTATAAAGCTGTCCCGCAAATCTCTCAGAAGAGGATTATCTATGTCTGAAACCGCCCCCGCAAGCCTCTCCTCCCCCATTGCACATAGATATTCCGAAAAATCCATCGGATAGAGATGCATTTCATTAACTTTCCCGACCGGAAACGAAATCCCGTCGTGTATTCTAACTTCCAGAAGCGAGCCCGCCGCACATATATGATACTCCGGTGCCTCTTCGCAGAAATACTTGAGTGACTCAAGTGCCCTCGGAGCCTCCTGAATTTCATCAAATATGAGAAGAGTCTTATCCGGCTCTATCGAAGTATGATATTGCACTTCCAATGCTTTGATTATCCTCTCTGTATCATAATCTGATTCGAAAAGACGTGCTGTTTTCCTGTTGTTGTAAAATGATATATAGACAGTAGATGAAAAAAACCTTCTTCCGAACTCCTTCATAAGCCAGGTCTTCCCGGTTTGCCGCGCACCCCATATTATTAGCGGTTTTCTGTTCTCTCTTGCTTTCCATTCAATCAGCTGCTTCATCATGTTTCTTTTCATATTCTAGAGTATACAGGAAAAAGTGTAAAATGTAATCATTTTTTCAGACGAAAATATGTAATCATTTTACTATTTTCCAGATCCATTAAAAAAGGAAGTCATTTTGAAAGCACATAAGAAGGTAGCCACTCCATCTCGCATTCATCGATCGGAAAGAGGATTTCTACTCGGATGTACTATCGGTGAAAACAAAGTATTACTGCAACCTGATTTCAACCTGACAGGGAGGGTGCTGACGCTCTCATTATTCAAAGTTCTTCTATACTCTTGAAATCGTAAGCTCCCTTATACATTCCTGTAAAACAGTTGCAAAAGGATGCATATTTCATAAAAAACCAAAGAATACTTTAATTTTTTAATTAAATTCTAAAGTAACACTTTATTTTTTCGCAATTCCAAAGTAACATTAGAATAGGATGGAAAAACATGCAATATATCCCAAGAGTAGCAAATATAAACGATAAGGTTGCAAGGAAGTCGGTCTTCCTTTTCGGGCCAAGGCAAACAGGGAAATCGACCTATATTAGAAACCAACTGCAGGAACCAATGCTTTCTTGGACATTGCTTGACAATGAGCTCTACAGGAAGCTTTTCCAAAAGCCATCACTTCTAAAAAACACCCTAAGAGCCAAAGGCATAACAGAGGGAGTGGTTGTCATTGATGAAATACAAAAATTTCCACAACTTCTGGATGAAGTTCACCTACTTATAGAAGAAACCAACATTCATTTCCTTCTTACCGGTTCAAGTGCCCGAAAACTAAGACGCAAAGGAGTCAACCTGTTGGGAGGAAGAGCCGGACGCATAAACTTTCATCCATTGGTGTATCCTGAAATCAATGACTTTAACTACAATCTGGAAGAGATTTTCCAAACCGGCCTTCTACCTGCCGCTTTCAACTCTCCTACTGCGGATGAGTTTCTCTCTGATTACACAACTCTCTATGTGAGAGAGGAAATAGAAGCGGAAGCTGCAGTACGCAACCTCCCGCCATTCTGGGATTTTCTGAGGATTGTAGCCTCCGAGAGCGGAGAGATAACGAACTATCAAAATGTTGCAAACGATATAGGAATAAGCAGTGTAAGCATAAAAGAATGGTATAAGATCCTCATGGATACCCTCATTGGTTTTGAGGTACCTCCATATAGGAAAACTATAAAAAGAAAACCTAATGCATCAAGCAAGTTCTACCTCTTCGATGTTGGAGTAACAAGAAATTTGCAAGGTTTAGAAAAAGTAGAAGAAGGGACAACGGAATATGGCAGATATTTTGAAAACTACATAGCAATGGAAATTAGAAGTTGGCTGGACTACAACAACATAGAAGAGGGACTTAACTATTGGCATGCACTTACAGGACAAGAAGTTGATTTCATAATAAAGGAGGAAGTTGCAATTGAGGTCAAATCAACTTCAAATGTTTCTCCTAAGGACATGAAAGGAATCAAGGCACTTATGGAGGAAGGGCTCATGTCAAAGTACATTATCGTATGCAGGGAAGAATATCCCCAGCTATTAGATAACGGAATCCTCATCCTGCCATACAAAGAGTTTCTTGAAGAGCTGTGGGCGGGAAAGATTGTCTAATAGTCTAAGAACAACTTTAATGGTGTTTATGAATCGAAACTATTTCAGGGTGTAGTCAAGAAGGTTAATCATGGGGGCAACCCGGAATACTGTGAGAATCTCATCAGCAAAGACAAACTCCTGGTCTCTGCAGATTTGGTGAAGGAACAGATGATTGTAATACTTGCCTTTATGCATGAAAACACCACAGAATAATCTCAGTTTTCAGAAGCCTTTTGCTCTCCCTCCGTCGAACGCTTTGATATGCCTGGAACTGGATTGAGTGCTACTACGGCTCAGTACAGAATTACTTGCAGCAGGAGCTGTATTTGGAGGATATGCGAATATGACATTAAGCAACATCGCTGGACTAGTCAGCGGTATCGCCCTGTTTCTTTTCGGAATGAACCTGATGGGTGACAACCTTAAACAGGTTGCAGGAAGCAGGTTGGAGATTATTTTGTACCGGCTGACAGGCAGTGCCCCAAAAGGTGTCCTTTTCGGTGCAGGAGTCACAGCAGTAATCCAATCCTCATCTGCAACCTCCGTCATGGTAATCGGTTTTGTGAACGCAGGCGTCATGTCACTGAAACAGTCTATCAGCGTGATCCTCGGGGCGATTCTCGGAACGAGTGCTACCGGATGGCTGTTGTGCCTCTCAAGTATCGGTGAATCGTCCGGGTGGACAGAATTATTCTCTACTGCGTCATTGACAGCCGTTACTGCACTTGTCGGGATACTCTTCATCATGGTTTCCAAAAAACAGGAATATCGTCATCTCGGGAATGTTCTGCTCGGCTTTGCTGTTCTCATGGTAGGCATGTCTGTGATGAGTTCTGCAGTCCATCCGCTTCAGGAAAATGAAACCTTCATAGAAATATTGACAAGCTTCTCCAATCCGCTGTGGGGCATTGCAGCCGGGACAATCTTTACGGCTATCCTGCAAAGTGCATCCGCTGCAGTAGGAATCCTTCAGGCTCTTGCCATGGCAGGCAACTTGAGTTTTGATATTGTATTTCCTTTAATTATGGGTATTTCCATCGGAGCAGCTGTTCCTGTGCTCCTGGCAGCTGTTGGCGCATCAGCAAAGGGAAAGCAGGCATCTCTGTTTTATCTCCTCTCTAGTGCCATCGGTGTTGTATTGATTGCAATTCCGTTTTACGTTCTGAACGCATTCATGAATTTTCCCTTTATGAAAAGCACACTATCATCTGTAGATATTGCACTCATTAACTCTCTGTTCCGTCTAGTAACGGTCTTGTTGCTCCTGCCACTGCTTCCTATGCTTGGACGTGTCTTGGAGCATCTGATTCCGGAGAAAAAAGTAGAAGACAGGAGAATGCAGAAGCTTGCACTTCTGGAAGAACGTCTTGTCCAGCATCCGGCGCTTGCAATTGAACAGTGCAAGATCGTTGTGGATGATATGCTTTCTCTGGCGAGGGAAAATCTTTATTCAGCTATTGCACTGCAAGACAATTTCCAAGAGGACGATTACGCCTGTGTACAGGAAAACGAGACCGTCGTGGATGTCTACGAAGATAAGCTGAACTCCTATATGCTGAAAATCACGCAATGTGAGCTGACCCGTGAGCAGAACGCGGAAGTGAGCAAATACCTCCATACCATTTCTGATTTTGAGCGTCTATCCGACCATTCGGTCAATCTGGCAGAACTTGCAAAGGAACGGCACACCAAAGATATAATACTTTCCGACAATGCCACTATGGAGCTGGCAGTTTTACAAAAGGCCGTGGAGGAAATCATCAAGCTTTCCTTTGATGGATATACCAGCAATGACATCATGCCCGCAGCCCGCGTGGAAGCGCTGGAACAGACAATCGATGCACTCTGCAGTAAAATCAAGATCAACCATATTCAGCGACTACAAGACGGCGTGTGCTCCCTTGATTCCGGGATTTATTTGAATGAGCTTTTAATGAACTATAAACGTGTAGCAAGCCATTGTTCCAATGTTTCTGTCGGCATGATATCTATGAAATTGAACTCGTATGAAACGCATGACTACCAGGAGCACATCAAAGAGTTCAGGGAAAGCGACTATGCCGAGGCATGCCATAGGTATGCAATAAAGTACGGACTGGCATCAAATTGACAGATGATATCTTTTATAACTGTTGGAGTGTACTGAGCTTTGTACACCCACTCTGTACGATAAACTCAAACAATTCAGAGACAGACTATCAATTGGAGTATCACAGTCACCATATTACCACCCTATAATAAAAAACTCCTCAGAGAGAAACCGGCATTGCTGTCCATGCTCATGAAAGATTATGCAAGATGAAAGATGCTCTCAAGAATTTTTGTTCCCGCCACAGTGCGGAACACTCTATCCCGGAATGTCCTTATCTGGGAAATGTCATAACCGTTTTCTCCCGCATTGACTATGTAGTCAGCTTCAAGGAGAATCTGATAGTCGATAGCATCGACCCCAGTGTAAGTATGGTGATGAGCAATAAGCCAGGAAATGCGCTCCACATCAGCTTCTGCTACCGGAAGGTCTTTGAAGAAGTCAGCAACAAGTACCTGGCTCTCCTCTTCCTGGTGTCTTCCATCAGTATTACCGTATTTCTCACGGCAGAGTGGGCATGAGATATCATGAACGACAGCAGCAAGTTCAAGAATCTCCTGAGTATGGCTGTCAAGCCCTTCAAGTTTACCGATGATCTCTGCATATGACCATACCTTCAGAAAATGTGCAATATCATCAGAATTGCCTCTGTAAAACTCAATCATTTTCTCTGCAGCGAGAACAACTGTTTTCTCTTCCATGTTACTTCCTAAAAAAGTGATACCACCTCATATATCACCACAGGCATGAACGGGGCAAGTATGAAGTTGGCCACCTTTATATGTGTGATCCCCAGGATATTGAGTGCAATAGCTGCTACAAGAAGCGACCCTACTTCAGACATCTGGCTTATTACAGTCTCATTTACAACAGTTGCTATCCAACCGGAGTAGAGAGTGAGAAGTGCCTCATAGAGGAAACATACAATACCGGCAAAGGCACATCCCGCACCTTTGTTGGTTGCCATCAGAAAGACAATCAGGATGTCTATGAAGGACTTCGCAAGATATGTATTGATTGTACCTTTCGTCCCGCTCTCTATTGCCCCCACTATAGCCATCGCTCCTACACAGACAAAGAGTGATGCTGATACAAAGCCATCGGCGAAGTTACTGTCTTTCATGGAAACCTTTTTCTGTACAAAAGCCCCGAACCTGTTGAGATGACCGTCAAAGTCAAATAGTTCCCCGATTATTACCCCCAGTGCGACTGAGAATGTAAGAACAAGAAGATCAGTCTCTTTTGAGAATCCGACAGCCCCGGAATAAAGAACGCAGAGCCCCAGCCCTGTCATAAGTCCAGCCTTGAGCTTCTCCGGGATTCCCTTCCGGATCAGGGCACCCAGAATCCCCGCGGCAAAGATTCCACCACCATTAATAATTACACCAGTCATTGTCATGGGGTGAATGCTATAACTATCGAGGATTTTTTTGAAGGTAGATTTCCTCTTTTCTGATTAGTTCACGATTCTTTCAGTCTACGACCATACATGACACACAATGTATAATATCAGCATATAACAGGAGTTAGTATTCTTACTCAGGCTCTATCATCAGCGTGAACCTATTCTTGTGCCAGTCCAGGAGACCGTCTCTTCGCATCTTTCCAAGCTCTTTTGAAAGGGCTGTCCTATCAGTATTGAGGTAAGAGGCCATCTGCTCCCTGTTGAACGGGATAAAAAATGTCCGGCTGTTGTTTTTCACATACAGTCCCGAAAGATATGTCAGAATCCTTGCTCTTATTGTTTTCGGAGTTGTACAGAATATCCTGTTTGACAGCACCATATTCTTCCTTGCTGTGACCGCAACTAAATTGTTCAGAAGTTTGATATACCATTCCCTTTCCCTGTTCCTCTCTTCCAGCAGTCTCCTCAGATTAATGAAAAGGATAGTACACTCTTCATTTGCAACTACATCCACCATCAGTGGTTCCGAGGAGAGAACATAGCTTTCGGCAAACACACTCCCCTCCCACATGCCTGAGAGAATACTCCTGTTTCCCCATGGGTCTGTATTCTCAATCACAATACTTCCGCTCTGCACTATCCCTATCTTATCTGAACTGTCCCCCATTCCAAGAATAATCTCGCCTTTTTTGAAAGAATGGGTATGAAGAGCATTCAGCTTCTTGAACTCTTCAAGTTCCTCTTCACTTATATTTTTGAAAACAGGTGATGAAATTGTCATAAATCTCTCTTTTTTGTGGTTATTACCACATACTCCCCTTCTATATTATTCTATTCTGTCGATGTAAAAACAATCAAAATGGAGAAAAAAATGAAAAGACGAATTATTGAGATAAACGAAGAGAAGTGTAACGGTTGCGGACTCTGCGCTAATGCATGCCATGAAGGTGCCATCGCCATTGTCAACGGCAAGGCGAAACTTATGAGAGATGACTACTGTGACGGCATGGGAGACTGCCTCCCGTCCTGTCCGACAGGGGCTATATCATTCATTGAGAAAGATACTCTTGCCTACGACGAAAAAGCTGTAGAAGAGAATAAGAAAAAGAAGGCAGCTTCCGCTCCCCACTTCTCAGGATGTCCGGGACATCAGATGCATCAGTTCAAGAGAGAAGAAGAAGTGGAAAGAGAGAGCACGCCCACCTCAAGGACATCCCAACTGCAACAGTGGCCCTGCCAGATCAAGCTCGTCCCTGTTAATGCACCCTACTTCAATGGAGCGAAACTCCTTATTGTCGCCGATTGCACAGCTTATGCCTATGCCTCTATTCACGAGGACTTCATGAAAGGGAAGATTACAGTCATTGGATGCCCGAAGCTTGACAGCGTTGACTACTCTGAGAAGCTTACCCAGATTATTGCAAATAATGACATCAAATCCGTTACAGTATTAAGGATGGAGGTTCCATGCTGCGGAGGATTGGAGAATGCTGCTATTACAGCTCTCAGGAACAGCGGGAAGTTCCTTCCGTGGAGAGTAGTCACATTCTCTCTTGACGGAAAGATTCTTGAGGATTGAGAAAAGAATGGCAGATGATGGTATTTTCAGTATCGTAAGGGACAACCCGCCGATTGACGGCCTCACGATATCACAAAAGGGAAGCGAAGACGGAACTGTCTACTTCTTTTCACTTGGAAAGAATACAGATATCAGCAATGAGCATTATCCGGAGAGAAAACTGATCTTTGTCCTCTCCGGTCTTATTAACATTTATTCCCAGAATGGCTCGATAAAGATTAAAAAAGGAGATGGGATTATAACCCAGAGGGATATATCATTCGGAGTGAAAGCAGATGAGGAGAGCATCTACACACAGGTAGAGCTCAAAGGAGACAACATGGTAAATGAAAAAATTAATGCAGGAGAGATTTTTGTCCTTAAAGATCTTGTTCCTTACAGAGAAAACAGCATCGTCAACATTGATGTTGTACACAACCCGAAGATGAAGTTTGTTGTCATGGCCTTTGATGAAGGTACGGGACTGAGTGAACATGCTGCCCCGGGGGATGCAATAATCTTTGCACTCGAAGGTAACGGCATTATTGGATACGAAGGAAAAGAGTATCAAATTCACGAAGGAGAGAACTTCCGCTTTGCTAAGAACGGTAAGCACAGTGTTAAGGCTGACGGGAAGTTCAAGATGGCATTACTCCTCTCCCTGGAGTAAAACTCAAGGAAGAGTATATACATGCTGGTGGCTGATGCTACCAGTTTTTTTATGAATTAATCCCAAAAGTGTCACTTTTCTGACCACTTTTCCCTGTTCTAACCTGTTATTCTCTGTGTAGGCGCTGCAAAGCGGTTGGGTGTTACCCCCTTGTCGGGAAGAGTTCGATCCTTCTGGAGTACTACACTTCAGATCCATTTTTATACTCTGAAAGGGAGGTGGTGCGTAGAAAGGGGAGAATGTTTATTTACATCATTTCAGTTGCAGTCGATGTGTTCGATTTATGTCGGCACGCGTCCTGGTTATTGAAACATATGCTGAAGAGAAATACCGCCCATAGCTCTCACACAGCTGGGCGGTAATTAAAAACTACTTCCTAGCTAAGGGGGCACCCACTTGTGGCGCCTTCTTGTACTCTTAATTTATCACAGCTCTCCTGATTTAAAAAGACTCCATCTTTTATAATGAAGTCCGAGAGACTTTGAGATATACTGTTCGTATGAGACGCATTGAAAGAGAAGTAACATCACAGGAAGCCATTTTCGATATCCTCTCCCGCTGTACTGTTGTACGCATCGCAATGAATGACAGCGTAAGGCCATATATAATTCCTATGACATTCGGTCCTGAATTCACAAACGGGAAGATTATCATCTATTTTCACAGTGCCCTGGAGGGACATAAGAATGACCTCCTTGTTAAAGACAATAATGTCACAATTGAGGCAGACCTCTACTACAGGACAGAAGAGACAGGAATGGGGATTACAGCAAAGTATGAGAGCGTAATCGGATATGGCAAGGCGGAGAGACTGACTGAAGTTCCCGAGAAGGTTCACGGCCTCAAAGTAATCCTTGATCACTATTCACGCTCAGGATTTCCTGTAGAATCATGTAAAGGACTCTCGAAGTGTGACGTGTACCGCATCGTACTCGACACTGTCACAGGCAAACACAATATGGAGTAAGAAAAATACAGGTAATCATTTCATAAGATCCGTGACATAATGGAACAATGAAATATATCCTGGTAACCGGTGCCTTCGGAGGCATGGGAAGAGCTTTCATAGAAAAGGCAGCAGAAAACGGCTATGCTGTCTTTGCCCTCGATATCTCAATTCCTGAAAACTTCAGGAAAGAGAACATCACCCCCATCTCTTGTGATATCACAAAAGAGAACAGTCTGCTTGCAGCCCGGACAATTGTCCGTACCTATACAGATTCCCTCTATGCCGTTGTTCACTTCGCCGGCTTATATATCCTGGACTCGCTTGTGGAAATCAGCCTCAAAGACTGGGAAACCATATTCTCCATCAATGTCACAGGACCATACCTTGTAAACAGAACTTTCATAAGTCTACTCAACCCGGGAAGCAGAATACTCATAACTACAAGCGAGCTTGCTCCTCTAAAACCTCTTCCCTTCACAGGCCTCTATGCTGTAACAAAAGCCAGCCTTGACAAGTATGCTTTCTCCCTTCTTATGGAATTGCAGCTTAAGAGAATCTTTGTCTCTGTCCTGAGACCGGGAGCAGTCAAAACCAGGATGATAGACAAATCGACCTCTGATCTTGAAAAATTCTGCACTAATACAAAGCTCTATGATACCAACGCACAGCACTTCAGAAAGATTGTAGACAGCGTTGAGGCAAAATCAATTAGTCCAGAGAAGCTTGCAGAGAAAGCTATGAAAATCATCGAAAGCAAAAATCCCCGCTTTGACTATTCAATCAACAGCAACTTCCTTCTTAAACTAACCCGTATATGTCCGAAGAGACTTGAAGCAGCTATTGTAAAAAAAATCCTGCAATAGTAACGCAGGAATAAAGACAATAAAAAAAGCTGGCGACGACCTACTCTCCCGGAGACGAACTCCAGTACCATCGGCGAAGGAGCGTTTTACTTCCGTGTTCGGGATGGGAACGGGTATTTCCACTTCTCTATGGTC
>CAVHPV010000057.1:0-14115 GCA_963638045.1 Faecalibacterium sp. CAG:74
TAAGAAGGCTCTAGCTGAGGCTAAATCTAATAGTGCTAAAGCTGGGAATGACTATACTGCCCTGCTGACTGGTGATGCGACTGGTTGCTCCGTTCAGGTAGTCCTTGGCTCCTCGGGTTCTGCTAAATTTAACACTGACAACAACTCTGTTGCTTGCATCCTGAAATCCGCGGAAAAAGTAACCAACAACGAGGTCGAAACTTTCTGTGTTCCTGTTGGAACCGAACTTCCTTTGCAGCCTGCCCTCTACACTGCCTTCCTGGGCACAGACTATACTTTCGCTAAGGAGACCGGATGGATTCCCTCTGAGAGCGGAGTTTATACGTCTGCCGGGAGATGGATTGTGACCGGTAACTGCACTATGACATTCAGCCTGAGCGAGGCCGACGTGCTAAAGAGTAAATAATAAATTTGTGGAATATACATAATTGATATCCCATTTTTACTTTTCAGCTATAACTTGGGGTTCCTCCAGGTTATAGCTTTTCAGTTTGGTCCTTGCCAAAAAAGTTTGAAGTTTCTGCTGGAACAATATGAAGATGGAAATAATGTAAAGACAGCCTGCAAGGAGAGTTGGTGCGTGTTTAAGTTTAACAAAAAAAGTGGAAAGCATAAGTACAGTGTGGAAGTCTCACGGTCTGATGACGGTCGTTTGACTTTCTTTTCTGTTGAAAAAAATCTTGACGGATTGATGGAGTGTAAGTCATTTGATAGCAATGCAGTACGTCAAATGTGTAGAAATTATAATTCGAGTCTTGCCGGAAATATACGGGGAGATTTCGACAATATCTTTCCCTTGGAATTTGTGGATATCGCAAGAGTTATTGGAATTACAAATCATTTAGCTCATTATTTTGGATCCTATTGGAGGGGACAAGACGAAGCATCAAATGAATTTGTGGCTCATTGTATGGGATTCACTTTCATAGATTGGAATGAGGTAGCTGCAGAGAAGGATAATCAGCTCCTGTATTTAACTACTGAAGAAGAAAATGTATCGGGAAAAGATCTGCTTGCAGAGTTGTATGAAAAAGGAGAAATATTCCGCATTGATTTTGGGATTAGGGGAAAGTGTAATCACACATACTGTATTGACTCGATTGCCCTTGACAAGCATCAGGAGTCATTTATGCGTAAATTGAAAATAAAGATAAATAACGACCTGAGAAGAAAGTTCCCGGAGAAGTGATTATGGCTGATTTGACTTACTCAGAGATTCGGAAAATACTGAATAAATCTGAAGTGAACAATATACTTTTAGGAAATGGGTTTAGTGTTGCCTTCAATGATTGTTTTAAACTGAATGAAAATGAATCTTATTCCGATGTGAAGTTCGAAACATTTCAAGGGGAGGTTGCAAAGTACTGTGATCTAGAGAGAGGGGAAAATGATGTCGTAAACTTGGAAGGGGATAGCACAGAGAAAATCTCTGTACAGGTTTCCAGGTTTATCGATACGTTGTTGTCTGTCCATCCTGATTCATCGGAAGAAATTCCTAAAGATAAAGCTAAGAACTGTTGTGATTTTCTTTCACCATTCATTGTAAGAGGAAAAATCTTTACCACAAACTTTGATATGCTGTTAAATTGGGTATTCAGAAATGTTAATGCTGGTACATGTTTTTCCTATAACGATGGCTTTAACAGCTTTGATATTGAGAATAATGTCGCTGGCGAGTGGCTTTGGTCTGGAAACGCCAATGTCTTTTTCTGTCATGGGGCTCTTAATCTTTTTGGGAAAGTCCCTGAATGTTTCAAAATTTCTTCAGATGATCTTAACCTTCAATGTATTAGAAATAGAATGAGTACGAGGCGAGAAGACTGTCCGCTTTGTGTTATTGGAAAATATTCTGCAGATAAACAGGAGAAGATTAAACAGTACAAATATCTTACCTTTTGCCTGGATAGTCTGTGTCACATCAGTGGAAATTTGGTTGTGTTTGGTTTTCGTGGTAGTGAGAATGATATACATATATTGAAGGCAATAGGGAATGCTCAGGAAACGAATGGCCTTCATATATACTGGGGTCTTTATGACTGCAGTAGCGAAATTGTCAGAGAAGACCTTAAAGTTAGGTTTGATGAAGCCGGCATGAAGGATGTTAAGTTTTTTGATTCAAAAGATGTTCCAGTGTGGGAGAAATCGGATTCTGATACTTCAGATGATAGTGTCTATCTGCATCTGAGTTAGAAATACTTTGTGTGATATTGGATGGGAGGATATTGTGTATGGCATCTGAAGGATTAGATTTGTTTAACAAAGATGATCCGTTTCTTGAGCTTGCAAGATGTTACTATGCGGGTAATTTTGGAACATTAAGCAAAGCGGAGATTGACCTCCTGATGTTCAAAATCTTTTATCGCGAACTTGAGAAAAATGGAACCCCAAGTGATTTTAAGGTTGCCAGAATTCTTGGAATCACAAGTCAGAGTATGAGAGAGCTCTGAATCTCCGGGAGAAGATGGAACTTAAGTACCCCAAAAATGCAAGTTCTGATTGGCACGTAGAGATGATGGAATTCTTTAAGAAGTCTCCCTTTGAAATTGCCGGTGGAAAAGATAAGGAGATTCATTTCTTTGTAAAAGATATAAACTTGAGATACTCGGTTGAGGAGTACCTTGAATCCCTCAACATCCCCACAGAATACTACAGCCTGAACAGGAAAGTAATAATTCTCAGAAAGCGTGCTTTCTGTGCTCTATTCTTTGAATGCTGTTCTGAGAGTGACCAGAAAAAGATTTTGAAACAGCTTGAAGAAGATAACAATGAACTTATGGGAAATAAAGTGATGAATGCTTTTGACGGACGGGAGTGTTTGAGCAAAGGGAAAATATCCTTGGCTCTTTTGAGAATAATTGCGGAAATATCGAAGGGTGCAGGATCTAGCCTGCTTGCAACTTTGGTAATGCAACTGTGGCGATGAATCTCTTCTATATAGTTGTCTTTTCAGTAGATTCTTTGTTTCTGAAGATATCAAGCATCAACGCTGAAGGTTTGTATTACCCCTTATCAGTTGTGGTGTTTGGTGTTGGAGATTCGGGAACTTGCTGTTGAAGATATATGAGAGAGAAGCGGGGCTTTTCCCGCTTCTCTCTCTCTTGATATCCCTGTCCTATTTTCTTTGTGCGCAATGATGGCTTTAGGCTTCGCTTTGACGTTGTCGTCATGGGGGCCGATTCGCCTTGAGGTTTACTTTGTCCAGAAGACCTCTCTTCATCTACTTCTTCATCCATTCTCTGTCTTAATCGTGTGAGCGGAAATGGGCTATATCCTTGCCTGTCGGTTATTTTTCAGTGAGGTGAACATCGGTGTTCTAAGCTGTCCTCCTTGAGTGTTTTGTCTTTCTTCGACACTTATACTCACTCTGTCTCTTGCATAATGAGAGGAAAGCATACAGAGGAGAGGATGGCATGGGGGAATAGATTTTCCTTTGGGATTAAGAATGCCACCTTTTCAGGTGGCAGGATGATGTTTGGTTTGTCTCTTCTCAGACTCTCATCTCTCTGTTGAAAGGCTTGCCGAGGGCTGTGGGGCCGAGCTTGTTGGATTCCCTGTTGAATGCAAGGACTACGATGACAAGGATGTAGGGGAGCATTGTCAGGAATTCATAATACTGGAAGGAAGGAATGAAGATCTGAACCTGTGTTTGCAATACCTGGGCAAACGTGAAGAGAAGGGCTCCAAGGAAGATTCTTACCGGATGCCACTGGCCGAAGTAGACCAGGGCTACCGCGATGAATCCACGTCCGTTGATTATGTCTGCCGTGAAGAGCTTTGCCTGGCAGAGGGTGAGGAATGCTCCCGCGAAGCCTGCCATTGCTCCGCCGACTGCTAGGGACTGGTATCGTACTGCTGATACGTTTATCCCGAGGCTGTCTGCTGCTCTTGGGTGTGTTCCGCATGCCCTTACTCTTAATCCCCATGGTGTTTTATACATTACGAACCATGCTACAGGAACTAGTGCGTAGCAGAAGTAGATTATCGGGTTGTGGGTAAAGAGTATGTTGCCGATTACCGGTATCTTTGAGAGTCCCGGAATTGGGTATGCTGTAATACCTGTGATCGATTGTGATCCTCCGATATAGGCACGGAAGAATGTTCCCGCTAGTCCCACTCCGAACATTTGCATGCCGATTCCTGCTATTCCCTGAGGAGCACGGAAGGTAATTACTATGATACCGAAGATAAGTCCCATGAGGGCTCCCGCGACTGTGCCGGCAAGGAGACCTAAGAGGTTAATTCCGAATGGAACTGCTCCTGCTCCTCCGTATGTGAATGGGATGAGCATTCCCAGGAAGGCTCCCATCGTCATTATTCCCTCGCATCCGAGGTTGAAGATTCCGGCCTTCTGGTTGAACATCTCTCCCATGGAGGCAATCATCAATGCTACTGCAAAGCGTACAGTTAGTGTGAGTGTGTTTATGAGTAAATCCATTATTTTGCCTCCTTCTGTTTTTTTACAAAGAATCTCTGTCTGAATCTCTCTTCCATATATGGATTCTGGAGAATCATCTGAACAGCGACTATGATGAGGATTATGAGCCCCTGGAGAGCTTTGACGAAGTTCGGCGGAACCTCTGTAAGGATCTGGAGGTTTACCTGTGCGTAGAGTAGGATTCCGAAGAAGAAGGAAGCTGGAATTATTCCTGCTGGATGGAGGCCTCCGAAGAGGGCGACGACTATCCCGGAGAAGCCGTAACCACTTGTTATATTCTCCATTGCTCTTCCCTGGTTACCCATGAGTTCCGCGGCTCCCGCCATTCCTGCACAGGCTCCGCTTATTATCATGGAGACGACAAGATAAAGCCCGACATTTATTCCGCCGTAGCGGGCAGCCCTTGCTGAAGCTCCCGCGGCTCTCATCTTGTAGCCGTAGCTTGTCTTCCATAATAGGATATAGATGACGATAGCAAGGATTATTGCAAGGAATATTCCCTGGTGGACTGCTGTTCCCTTGAAGAGCTTATTCAACACTGTGGACTCAGGAAGTCTTGCACTCATCGGTGTTCCTGTCTTCTCCTCAGGGTCGAGGAGGGGAACACGGATCATGAATACATAGAACTGGGTTGCTGCATAGTTAAGCATGACTGTGCTCAAGAGCTCACTAACTTCGAATTTTGCCTTGAGGTATCCCGGGATGAAGCCGTAGACGCCGCCGGCAAGTCCTCCGGCAAGAATACACAGGGGGATTGCTATTATACGCGGTGCATTTCCAAGTGCAAGGGCAGCTGCAGTTGCCGCTATGATCCCCATAGCCATCTGTCCCTCTGCCCCGATATTGTTGATTCCGCTGCGGGATGATACACATATACCGAGTGCTATTATGATGAGGGGAATCATTCTCACAAGGATTTCGCAGAAGGAACGGAAGTTCGAGAACGGCATCGATATTATAATCCCGTATGTCCTGAACACATCTTCTCCTGTTGCGAGAATGATGAGTGCTCCGATGACGATTGCAATTATTATTGCCGATACTATCACAGAGACTTTGAACCATATCTTATAGCTTGCTTTATTCTTCATCGTTTACCCCCGCCATCAGGATTCCCAGCTTCTGGGTTGTTGCCTCTCCCTTCAAGAGAACCTTCTGGTTCTTTCCCTTGAAGATGACAGCAATGCGGTCGCTGAGATTCATTATCTCCTCAAGCTCTTCGCTTATAAGGAGGATGCCGACTCCCTTCTCTCTGAGGGCAAGAAGCTCTCTATGGATGAACTCCGCTGCTCCCATATCGAGGCCGCGGATAGGGTAGACGCAGACGAGGAACTTCGGGTGACGCTCTATCTCACGGGCAAGGATTACCTTCTGGATGTTTCCTCCCGAGAGAGAGCCTGCCGCTACGTTTATGTGCGGGCTTCTTATGTCAAAAGAAGTTCTCAGACGGTTGGCAGTCTCTTCAATCTTCTTCATTTCAAGGAAGTGGTGCTTCGAGAACGTATCGTCACTGTCCTTGAGGATTATATTCTCCTTAATCGACATTGCAGGGACGATTCCTTCCGTGTTTCTCTCTTCCGGTATGTATCCCATACCCTTCTTTATGACGTCTCTCGGAGTGAGATTCTTTATCTCGTCCCCGTAGAACATGATGGAGCCACTCTCGACCTTTCTCAGTCCGTTGATTGCCTCCGCAAGTTCCCTCTGTCCGTTTCCCGATACTCCTGCTAGTCCTACTATCTCACCTTCCTTGACAGTGAGGTTGAAGCCGTCAAGGGCATTGAAACCCCTGTCAGATTTGACGGTGAGGTCTTTTATCACAAGGGCGTCCGGACCGTCGGACGGGGATGCGGTGTTTTCTGTTACCTCAACCTCGTGTCCTGTCATAAGGGCTGCTATCTCCTGGGGTGTGAAATCCTTTGTCTCCCCGTTGAAGACAATCCTTCCGTGCCTGAGGATTGATACCTTATGCGAGAGTGCCTTCACCTCATTGAGCTTATGACTGATGAAGATGATCGAGAGCTCCGAACTCATCTTCTTCAAGAGAACAATAAGTTCATCTGTCTCTTGAGGAGTGAGTGCAGATGTGGGCTCGTCGAGGATGAGGAACTTTGCTCCGAGGCATAGTGTTTTTACAAGCTCTACACGCTGCTGCTCCCCGACTGAGAGCTGCCATATATAGGCATCAGGGTCCACAGCAAGACCGTAATGTCTGCTGACTTCATCTATTCTCTCTCTCACGGACTTCAGGTCCACCGTGAAGTGCCAATATTCCTTCATTCCGAGAGCAATATTCTCGAGTACTGTCATGTTGGGTACCAGCATGTATTGCTGGTGAACCATTCCAATCCCGCAAGCAAATGCATCGTTAGGGGATTTGAAGTTCACTTTCTCCCCGT
This sequence comes from Faecalibacterium sp. CAG:74, assembly GCA_963638045.1. GTDB lineage: Bacteria > Spirochaetota > Spirochaetia > Sphaerochaetales > Sphaerochaetaceae > Ornithospirochaeta. The sequence goes on from CAVHPV010000057.1 coordinate 6,835, forward strand.
TTATGAAAATCTCCCCCTCATCCTGATGGTAGAGTCCCATGATTATGTTCATCAGCGTGGTCTTCCCGGCACCGTTTTCACCGACAAGAGCAAGTATCTCATGCTTTCCCACATGCAGGGATATATCATCAGAGGCAAGAACACCGGGGAACCGCTTTGTAATGTGTTCCAGTCTTAAATCGTATATTTCTTTATTCATAGGCTTTTTAAATCAGCCGGTCCAACTAGACCGGCTTATATCTTTGATAATTTCAATCAGAGTGTTGAATAGTCTACGCTTGCCCAGTCAGAAAGGATATCTGCCTTAGCCTGGAAAGCTTTGATCTGGTCTTCGACTGCCTTTCTGATTTCAGGAGTGATCTTGTCGGCACACTTTGCTTCGTTCCACTTCCAGATGAAGCCTTCGTTATGGAAGTTCATAGGAAGACACTCGCCGCCGAGGACTCCTTCATCGAACTTCTCGACAAGGCCGACTACAACTGCCTTGTAGTTGTAAGCGGATGCTGCGATGCACTTGTAACCCTCGTCGAGATCGATCTGTGCTATATCCTGTCCGACCCACCATATATCCTTGTCAGGATAGTCTGCAACTGCCCTGAGAGCTCCGAGAGCCTGCTGGGAAGAACCTGTGAGGACGTCAGCTCCACCCTGGATGAAAGCCTGTGCAGCTTCACCGGACTTGACTGTGTCATTGAAGTTACCGATATGTGTAACCTGGATCTTTGCCTTCGGGTTGGATGCCTGTACGCCGAGTACGAAGCCTCTGTTGTAGCGTGCTGCGTCTCCTCCGTCGATAGGTCCGACAAGGGCGACCTTGTTTGCCTTTGTTGTCATACCTGCGACAAGACCGGAGAGGTAACCTGTCTCTTCAGATTGTGGCATGTATGTGAATACGTTATCTGCGATGATATCGGAAGAAGTTCCGAAAGCGAACATCACATCAGGGAATTCCTTTGATGCTTCCTCAACCTGGGCACGGAACTGTGAGCCGTGGACGATGATGATGTTGTAGCCGAGGTTGACGTATGTTCTGATGGCTGTCATTGTGTCAGCAGGCTGTGTGTTCTCTACTGCCTTGTAGTCAGCAATCTTACCGGGCATCTCTTCCATAGCTTCTACGATGCCGTCATGCATAGCCTGACACCAGCCCTTGTCGTCTATTGTGCTGGAGACGATAAGTGCGACCTTGATATCTTTCTTTGACGATGATGTCTCAGTAGAGCCACCTGCAAATGCCAGTGCGACACAGAGTACTGTGATGAGACAGATAGCGATTAGTTTTTTCATAATTTCTCCTTTTTTTCGGGTTACCCCTTAACTTTCATTATTAGGGTGAAAACAGGAAAAAGCAAAAGGAAATTTCTGAATATATAAAGAATTGTAATAAATATAGGTTATCCATAAAATTTCAATTTTTTTCTTCATTTTACCTCAAAGAGGTCTTACAATCTTTTCTTATGAAGCATTATGACTTTGTTATTATCGGGGCTGGTGTCACCGGAGCTTGGGTCTCTTATGAACTCTCAAAGAGAAAAAACAGTGTATGTGTGGTCGAGAGAGAATGCGACCTCTGCGAAGGAACGAGCAAGGCTAACTCTGCAATCGTTCATGCCGGATACGATCCCGAGCCGGGATCCCTCATGGCTAAGCTCAATGTGAGAGGCAATGAGATTATCAGGAAATGCCATGAGGAAATGGCAATCCCTTTCAAGACAGTTGGCTCCATTGTCGCGGCCTTTGACAATGAGGGACTCAAGAAAGTAAACGAGCTTTATGCCCGAGGTGTCTTCAACGGGGTCCCCGGGCTGAAGGTCCTCTCAAGAGAGGAGACAATAGAAATGGAGAAGGGGATCAACCCTGATGTATTGGGTGCTCTCTATGCTCCGACAGGTGGTATATGCTCTCCCTTTGAGCTGACAGCAGCTCCCCTTGAGCTTGCCAAAGTGAACGGTGTTGATTTCCTCCCTTCCTTTGAAGTAAAGAGTGTTGAAAGATCCGATAACGGCTTTGTCCTCAACGGGGAGATTGAGGCTGGGACGGTCATTAATGCCTCCGGCGTCGATGCCGGGAGGGTTGCCTCTCTCTTTGGTGATGACTCTATCGAGATTCACCCGAGAAAGGGTGAATACTCCCTTCTTGACAGGGAGGTTGGAGGGACTGTAAGTCATACAGTCTTCCAGCCACCATCAAAGAGCGGCAAGGGAATACTTGTCTCCCCGACTGTAGACGGCAATATCCTAGTGGGACCAAATGCTGAAGACATAACAGATCCTTATGATACGTCAACGACGGTGCCCGGGCAGGAGGAGATTTTTACAGGTGGAAGGCTTTCAATACCTGAAATCAGCGAGAGAAACATAATCACCTCCTTCTCCGGAGTGAGGGCTGTGTCGAACAGCAAGGACTTCATCATAGGTTTCTCCTCTATTCCCGAATTGTTGAATGTTGCCGGTATATGCTCTCCCGGTCTTACCGCATCCCCTGCTATCGGGGAATATGTAATGGAGCTTCTTGAGAGTAAGGGGCTTCTTGGAGAGATGAAGGAAAGTTTTGTCTCCTCAAGGAAGGTTGTACGCTTTATGGAACTCAATGATGAAGAAAAGAGGGATGCACTAAGAAAAAATCCTCTCTACGGTAGGGTGATATGCCGTTGCGAGAGCGTGACAGAGGGCGAGATAGTAGATTCCATCAGGCGTCCATGCGGTGCGACGACCCTTGACGGCGTCAAGAGACGTGTCAGGGCGGGAATGGGACGCTGCCAGGGAGGGTTCTGCGCCCCAAGGGTGATGGAGATACTCTCCAGAGAACTCGGTATTCCATTTACTGACGTGACGAAATTCGGAATGGGAAGCTATCTGACACTCAATAAGGAGGGAAGTGATGAAGAGACATGTTAAAACAGCCATAATAGGTGGCGGTCCCGCCGGACTCAGCGCCGCTCTTTCTCTCTTCGATGAGGGTGTGAGGGACATTCTTATAATAGAGAGGGATTATACTCTCGGCGGAATCCTCAACCAATGTATCCATCCGGGTTTCGGACTTGAAGTCTTCAAGGAAGAACTCACCGGCCCGGAGTATGCCCAGCGGTATGTTGACAGGGTAAAGGAGTGCAATATCGAATACCTTGTGGATACCATGGTCACGAGAATCACTCCGGAGAGGGTTATAACAGCACTCAATACTCAGGCGGGGCTTATGGAGATTCATGCCGATGCGATAATCCTTGCAATGGGATGCAGGGAACGCACCAGAGGAATGCTTCATATAGCAGGGACAAGGCCCAGTGGGATATATACGGCGGGGACGGCACAGAGGCTTGTCAACGTTGATGGTTATATGCCGGGTAAGAATGTCGTCATCCTCGGCTCGGGGGATATCGGTCTCATCATGGCAAGACGTATGACACTGGAAGGGGCAAAGGTGAAGGGGGTTTACGAGGTGATGAGCAGGTCCAACGGACTGAGGCGTAACATTGTTCAGTGTCTTGATGATTATGACATTCCTCTTCATCTCTTTACTACCGCAACCGAGATACACGGACGCGACAGGGTTGAGGGCGTTACAATAAGTAAAGTTGATGAGAACCTGAAGCCGATCAAGGGGAGTGAGGAGTATGTTGAGTGTGACACTGTCCTTCTCTCCGTGGGACTCATTCCCGAGAATGAACTTTCCCGTGGATGCGGTATCGAGATGGATGCCAAGACACGCGGCCCGGTGAATAAGGGAGACTTTATGACAAGTGTGGACGGCATCTTTGCCTCCGGTAATGTTCTCAGGGTCTATGATCTAGCGGACAATGTCACGAAGGACAGTGTGAAGTGCGGCCTTGCAGTTGCACGCTATCTCAGGGAGGTTAGATAATGGAAACCAGTCTTGTTACATGCGTAATCTGTCCAAAAGGATGCTCTATCAGCGTAAATTGGAAAGAGGAGAACGGTGAGAAAACCGTAATAGATGTGAATGGAAACAGCTGCAAGCGTGGCTATACATACGCTTCAAGCGAAGTCATCCACCCTGTGAGGGTGCTCTCTAGCACTGTGAGAATCAGGAACTCTACTCTTACTCTCCTCCCCGTGAGGAGTGCTTCCCCCATTCCAAGGGAGGTTCTTCTCGAGGCTATGAAAACAATTAAGAATACGGTTGTAGATGCTCCTGTGAAGATGGGTGATGTGATTATCCATAACATAGCATCAACCGGGGTCGATATGGTTGCCTGCCGGGATGCAGAAAGAAAGTAAGGGAATATCTCTTTTTTTATAGATATATACGTATAATTTAATCCTTTTTTTGTTTACAATACCCGGGTAAGGAAAAGGTATTAAACGATGTTAGACAAAAACAACCAGTATTCTAAAATGAAGCTGCACATCGACACGGAGGTCTTGAAACATCTCTTTGACGGGACTCTCGTGCGTGATGCTGACAGGATTCCGATTGATATATGCCCGCAGGACAGGGTGCCGTCAAGGTGCTGTATATATAAAGAACGTGCTGTCGTCAGATACCGTATCATGGCTCTTGCCGGGTACACTCTCGAAACAGATGATGACGAATACCGTTCTCTCTCTTCTTATATGGAGGAGGCTCTCAAAGAGGACAAGCCGAAATTGCCGCTTCTTACAACTATCGCAACAGGATGTTCATCATGTCCTCAGTCCCACTACGAGGTCAGCGATGCTTGCAGGGGCTGTTTTGCCCGTCCCTGTGCCTCCAACTGCCCCAAAGATGCAATCATCTTCCAGAGGGGGAAGGCCGTAATCCAGAGAGACAAGTGTATTAAATGCGGTAAGTGCATGGAGCGTTGTCCGTTCCACTCGATTGTTCATAACTGTGTCCCTTGTGAGGATGCATGTCCGGTTGGAGCTGTAAAGCAGAATGAAAGGGGCATAAGTGAAGTCAACCATGAGAAGTGTATCGGGTGTGGAAAGTGTCTCAAGTCATGTCCGTTCGGTGCGATTGTGAAGAGATCTGGACTTCTCCAGGTGGGCAAGATGCTCATGAACCATGAGAAGGTTGTTGCTATGATTGCCCCTGCAATTGAAGGTCAGCTTCCAGGCTCCCTTGAGCAGATCAAAGAAGCTATGAAGGCTGCAGGCTTTACAGAAGTCGTGGAAGTTGCAGAGGGTGCAAAGATAACAGCCGAGAAGGAGGCTGCAGAGCTTGAGGAGAGAGTCAAGGAGGGGAAGGGCTATCTTGCCACATCATGCTGTCCGGCATGGTTTAACCTTGTTGACAAGCATATTCCCGAGCTCAGGGAACATATCTCATCAACACTCTCGCCGATGGGCTATACATCATACCTATGCAAGGAGAAATATCCTGACTACAAGGTTGTCTTCGTCGGTCCGTGTGTTGCAAAGCGCTATGAGGCTGCCACCCGCTATGCCGATACAATCGACAGGGTGATATCATACAGCGAACTCTCAGCAATCTTTGCGGCAAAGAACATCGATGTCCAGGATATGCCGCTTGAATGGGATGAGGAGAGTTGCTCTTCCTATGAGGATTGCAGGAACTTCGCCGTCTCCGGTGGTGTTGCAGGTTGTGTTCTCAGTCGTGTTGATGATAAGAGTAAATATAAGGTCATGCCTGTTAACGGTATTGATGCCAAGGTCGTGAGGACGATGAAGACATGGTCGAAGCTTCCGCCGGATGCGGACCTTGTCGAGATTATGTGCTGCCCGGGCGGATGTCTATCAGGTCCGGGAACAATGGTTGCTCCTCAGACTGCAATCAAAGCCAGACAGAATTACGCAAAGCTCAGGCATGAGGCAAATAAGAAAGACGCAGAATAATTGTGTAAGAGGGCATGGAGAGAAATCTGTGCCCTCTGTTTTTTTTGTATAAGATGTTTAGATAACACCGAAAAAATCTAAAAAATGCAAAGTTTTTCTGTTCTACAGGTAAAAACTTTTGACTTTTGGGGTGTTTTTTGCTGATAATCATGTAAGAGGATGTATTATGATTCCCAGGCCTTTCTACTTGAATACACTTAAAACATACCAGGATGTTCCGCTTGTCAAAATTCTCGCTGGTATCCGCCGTAGCGGAAAATCCACTATTCTGGATATGTTCAGGGATGAGCTTATATCAGACGGTGTTCCGGCTGATCACATAATTTCCATGCGTTATACTTCAGAGGAACTTGATGGCGACATGTCAGATGCAGAGATGTATCGGGATATAAAGGGTAAGATGACAGACAGTCTCCGTTATTATCTTCTTCTTGATGAGGTACAGGAAGTGGACGGCTGGGAGAAAGCTGTCAACAGCCTTCTGGAAGACTGTAATACTGATATTTACATTACGGGTTCGAATTCTAAGCTTATGTCCGGAGAAATTTCGACTTATCTCACTGGGCGTTATGTCTCGATACCGGTTTATACTCTGTCATTTTCTGAATATATCGAGTTCAGAAAGAAAAGCGGACTGGGAACGAGGGAACTCTTGAACGAGTACATCCGCATGGGAGGGTTCCCTGTTGTTGCCTTGGCAAATTTGGATGAGAGGGCATCCTACCAGATTGTTGAGGGAATTTATAATTCCGTTGTTACTCATGATATTGTGAAAAGGCACAGAATCACAAATATTGACCTGTTTAGTCGTGTGGTGAGGTATGTTGTGGAGAATGTCGGGAAGACTTTCTCTGCTTCTTCTATTGTGAAGTTCATGAAAGGCGAGGGCCGCTCCCTCTCTGTAGAAGCGATATACAATTATCTTGAGTGGCTGGAAAAGGCATATGTAATCTACCGTTGCCGTCGTTTTGACCTCCAGGGAAAGACTGTCCTTAAGACTCAGGAGAAATTTTATTTAGCAGATGCCTCTCTCAAATACTCTTTGCTTGGTTTCAATCCAAAAGGAGTGGCATCAATGTTGGAGAACATTGTGTATTTCTCATTGAGACGTAGGGGATATGATGTATATATCGGGAAAAATTCAACCAAGGAAATAGACTTTGTTGCAATGCAGCGTGATGAGAGGCTATATGTCCAGGTATGTCGGAATATGCCACAGGAATCAGATGGAGAAGTAGGAAATTTGCTTGAAATCAAAGACAACTATCCGAAATATGTTATAACACTGGATGAGCTTGCCACCGGGAATGTTGATGGCGTGAGGATTGTTTATCTCGGTGACTTTCTTCTCGGAGAGGAAGATAAATCTCATCTCTTGTGATATTTTCCGACCTTTGCAGAAAGAAAAGGCAGCCTATGAAAAATCTTGGGCACAAATAACTTCATTGACTTGTCCCTTTCTTCTTTTCATATGATATTATTACTG
>CAVHPV010000058.1:0-14096 GCA_963638045.1 Faecalibacterium sp. CAG:74
ATTTCCCTCATTTGGAGCTAGATTTCCCTCATTTGGAGCTAGATTTCCCTCATTTGGAGCTAGATTTCCCTCATTTATAGCCGGATTTCCCTCATTTATAGCCGGATTTCCCTCATTTGAAGCTAGATTTCCCTCATTTTCTAAATATAGGATAAGCGTTACTCTATCAGGTTCTACTGTTTCAAATAATTCAGGTTTTTTAAATCCATTTGCTTTCCAAGTATTATAGACATCACATAGTCCAATTCCGGAACGCTCTCCAACGTTGATAAGTGAAAACATATTGAAAATACGTGTGTTCCTGGCATCGCTTATACCTCCCGCAATAGCCTCACTAATATCAACACGAAATGTTCCCGGATTAGAGATAGTTATTTTTCGGAATTCCTTATCAATCACTATTCCTCGCCGTCCATAATAATCTGCATGGATGAGAGCATTGGCAAGGCATTCACGTAACCCTTTGTGAATAGCTGTATCATCTATGCGTATCAAGTTGTCATCCAATTTGAATGGACGTTTTACATCGGAAATCAAACGGTTAATGATCCGGTAATAGAAGTCATAAACATTCCCACTCCAGTCAGCATCGCCAGAACAGACTCTGTCCTGCCAGCGGGGGCCGTCGGGGTCTTTTTCTCTGTAATCCAGAAAGAAGGTAGGAAGTTCATTTGTAATATTGATGAAATCTCCGAAGAAGATCAGGCCTCCAAGTGTGGGATGCACCTCTCCATTTACTTCTGAAATTCTGGCAGCACCGATTTTTATAAGAAAATCTTCTGTTGGTAATTTATTCCATATATGATCTTCCCTGATGCTTTTAAACCTTGCTCGGTAGTCTTTTATGCTGTCTGCATTTAAAGCGTCAATGCTGACATTATCAAGTATGGTTGAATCAGCAGACGTGTCTGACTGGTCTCGAAGCATTGTTTTAATTTCTTCTTTAGTGCAATGATAATCTCCCTCATGGTTTCTTTTGAATGTGCCGGTAAACATGTCTGTACCGACAAAAACAGGTTTATCTTTTCTGTTTGCTCTGGGTACCTCAATTACAACATAATTGAGTCCTTCGTGTTCAGAAATGTATACTTGGTGTTCCAGGAGGATATTGGCACTGATCTTTTGTCTGTTATTAAGTGTGTTCCAGATGTCGAGTCGCACTTGCTGAGGGTTAGCTATTCCATATCCAATGAATTTTTTTGTTTTTTTATCTTCTCCAATACCCAGAATAATTGTGCCGCCAAAAGTATTTGCAAAGGAAGAATATGTCTCCCATATGCTGTTGGGGACACCTCCCTGGGCAGCTTTTACCTCGATGTTAACTTTTTCGGGACTGTTAAAAATATCTTCCAGATTTATCATATTAACCAATAACCACCCTAACACTATTCAAATTAATTACATAGAGAGTGCAACTTATTTGAATTTTACCATGTATACAGTTGATTTGAAAGAGAAGTATAAATGGTGATTGAAAAGGGAGTATCACATTATTAGGCTGATAATCTATATAAATCTTCCAGCCTTCACGATGGTGATTAGCTGATGAGGAAACTTTTGGATGATATTTGTGTTGCCTCTGTAATAAACCTGAAGGAATGCCTCTGTCAGATGAAGAGTGAGGAGCCGATTCTCCTTGCCTCTGCTATATAGAGCCTGATTTCTGTTGTGTTTTCCTTGTCGGAGTTTTTCTCCACCCATAAGGAGAGGGCATCTGTTATCTCCATCGAGCCGGAGAGTGATACATAGTCTGGATTAACCTCGCTTATGACTGAGACCTCATCCGGGGTAAAGTTATTGTCGGAGAGAGCTTTGATAATGAGACTTGAATTGTTTCTTATCTGTTTGATGAGCTTTTCCTTGAAAACTTCATAGTTATACGGATCAGAGCAACCTGCCTCGTAATTTCTTATTGTTTTTCTGATTTCTTCCAAGCTGTCCATGCCGATATTCTATTGCCTGGAGGCTTCTTTGAGAAGTATTAAATCTCATGCAGAAAACCGTATGTTTATGCAATTTCTATGCATCAATCTTATTGACACATGAGGCTTAAAAGACTACCCTAATGCAAATTCGGAATTGGAGATTTCTATGAAGAAAGTTCTACTTTTAGGTCTTGTTTTACTTCTCTCGTTATCGCTTTTCGCTGCCGGCTCATCAGAGAAGGCTAAATATAAAGTTGGTATATGCCAGCTTGTCCAGCACCCGGCACTTGACAGTGCCACCCAGGGGTTCAAGGATGCACTTGTAGCAGCTCTTGGCAGTGATGTATCGATTGATGAACAGAATGCAAGTGGAGAAGCAGTCAACTGTGCCACAATCATCAATGGTTTTGTTTCATCTAACGTTGATTTGATTCTTGCCAATGCCACAGCACCGCTCCAGGCAGCAGCATCAGCCACAAGCACAATCCCTGTGCTCGGCACATCTGTCACTGACTACGCATCAGCACTTGAGATAGACAACTGGACAGGGACTGTTGGAACAAACATCTCCGGTACTTCTGACCTGGCTCCTCTTGATGAACAGGCAAAGATGATCAAGGAACTCTTCCCTGAAGCAAAGACGGTTGCACTTTTCTACTGTTCAGCTGAGGCTAACTCTGTCTATCAGATTGAGACAATAGACGGTTACCTCAAAGAACTGGGTTTCTCAACAAAGAAGTATTCATTTACTGATACCAACGATGTTACATCTGTTGCAGAGAAAGCTACCGAATGTGATGTAATTTATATCCCAACAGACAACACCGCCGCTTCAAACACGGAAGCTATTGCAAATGTTGTTGTTCCAGCAAAGACCCCGGTTGTTGCAGGAGAAGAAGGAATCTGCTCAGGCTGTGGTGTTGCGACTCTCTCAATCTCATACTATGACATCGGTTACGCTACCGGTGAAATGGCTGTGAAGATCCTAAAAGGAGAGGCTGACATTTCAAAGATGCCGATACAATATGCTCCGAAAGTGACAAAAAAGTACAATGCTTCCATCTGTGCTCAGCTTGGAATCACTCCTCCGGAAGGATATGAGGCTATCTGAGTATGGTTGGCCTAATAAATGCTCTTCCCGGTGCAATTGCACAGGGACTTATATGGGGGATAATGGCCCTAGGTGTATACATTACGTTCCGTATACTTGATACGGCTGATATGACTGTCGACGGCTCACTTGCTTTGGGAGGGGCCGTCTGTGTCATGCTTGTAAGAAGCGGGGTTAGTGCATGGGTCGCCATTTTTGCGGCATTCCTCGTCGGAGCTCTGGCGGGGCTTGTGACTGCCATTCTTCACACCAAGTGTGGCATTCCCGCTATCCTCAGCGGAATACTCAGCCAGCTTGCCCTTTACTCGGTCAATTTGAGAGTTATGGGTGGAAAGGCGAACCAGCCTGTCTCAGTTGACAAGTACAATTTGCTTGTTTCACAGCGTTATGTGAGAACACTTTCATTAAGCAACCCGATAATATTCATCGTTTTTCTTCTTGCTCTCCTTATTCTTTTTATGTATTGGTTCTTCGGGACTGAGAAGGGATGCTCAATAAGAGCTACCGGTGCAAACAAGAATATGGCACGTGCCCAGGGAATCAATCCCGATAATGACATAATTCTGGGCCTTATGCTCTCCAACGCACTTGTGGCACTCTCAGGTGCACTTGTGGCACAATATCAGGGATCCAGTGATGTGAACATGGGACGGGGTGCAATAGTAATTGGACTTGCTGCAATTGTTATAGGAGAGGGAGTCTTCGGCAAGATTAAGCATAATTTTGCCGGGACACTTACCTTCGTCGTGTTCGGTGCTGTTGTTTATTACATCGTAATCCAGCTGACTCTTCTCTTGGGGCTGAATACCAACGACCTCAAGTTGATAACTGCCGTTATAGTTGGTCTCTTCCTGGCAATCCCCTATTGGAAGAAGGCATTGAATGAGAAGAAAGGCCATAAGGGGGTACAGAATGCTTGAGATAAAGAACATATCGAAGACCTTCAATAAGGGGACAATCAACGCAAAACTTGCTTTGGACAATCTCTCCTTGACATTGAATGATGGAGACTTTGTTACGGTAATCGGTGGAAACGGGGCAGGAAAGTCAACGCTTCTTAATGCAATTGCAGGCGTGTTTGTTGTCGATACAGGCTCGATAGTGTCTAACGGGAAAGACATAACATATCTTCCTGATTATAAAAGAGCCAGCATGCTCGGCCGTGTCTTCCAGGACCCCATGATGGGGACAACCCCCAACATGCTCATTGAGGAGAATATGGCACTTGCTTATCGTAGAGGGCAGAAGAGAGGGCTCAAGTGGGGAATCAGCAAAGAGGAGAGAGAGATTTACTATGAGGCGCTGAAGAGCCTTAATCTCGGGCTGGAGGACAGAATGACTGTCAAGGTGGGACTTCTCTCCGGCGGGCAGAGACAGGCCCTGACTCTCCTGATGGCAACGCTGAGGAAACCTGAAGTGCTTCTATTGGATGAGCATACTGCTGCACTTGATCCAAAGACCGCGGAGAAGGTTTTGAATCTCTCTGACAGAATAGTTGCGGAGAACAGCCTTACGACAATGATGGTTACCCACAACATGAAAGATGCAATAAGTCATGGTAACAGGCTTATCATGATGGACAGGGGACACATCGTAGTTGATATAAGTGGGGATGAGAAGAAAAAGCTCACGGTTCCCGACCTTATGGCAATGTTCAGTGAAGCCAGTGGCTCAACTGAAGCCAATGACCAGATGCTTCTTTCTAAATAGTAATGCGGTCTCCTCCGGGAGGCCGTTATTCTTTAGAGGTGAATCTGTCGATGAATGTAAGGAACTTCTTCATGTCTGATGTGATGTACTTTCCTTTTTTCCATATGAAGCCGACCTTGACGGGAATGGGGGGATCAAGCTCTATTGCAACATAGTCCTTCATCTCATGCCTTAGACTTTTGAAGAGAAAAGCTCCGACGCTGTTTTGATCCAGAAACTTCTTTATAGTCAATAGCTGTGAGACATGCATGACGACATTCGGCTTCAGGCCGAGGGCATCAAATCGGCTCTTCACAAGTTTGTTCTGTACGCTGTCTACATTAAAGAGGGCAAGAGGAGTGTCTCCTATGTCCTCAACTGTAATCTTGCTTTTTTTTGCAAGCGGATGGCTCTGAGATACGTAGAAGAGAAGCCTGTCCTCTGTAAGAACAGTCGAATTGAATCTGTCCAGGTCATAGAATTCCATATTCACCAAGGCAAAATCTAGCTCGTCATTATAAATAAGCGAGTGTGCCCTGTCGGAGCCGTACTCATAAAGTCTTATTGATATTTCAGGATAAATCTTTCTCACCTCATTCATCAGCATCGGAAAGTAAATGATGCTCAAAAGGGGAGCGATCCCTATGCGGAGGGGAATTCTATGGTTCTTGTATTCACACATCTCGCTCTCAAGCTCGTCGTAGATATCGAGAACCTGGGTGGCCTTCGAGTATAATTTCTCGCCTTCCTGTGTGAGGATGAGTTTGTTGCCGCGCCTGTAGAAGAGAATGACGCCGAACTCTTTCTCAAGTTCCCTGATGGAAAGGGAAATTGCAGGCTGGGTGACAAAGCATTCCTCACTTGCCTTACTTATGCTCTTTGTTCTGCAGACTGATACAAAATACTTGAGTTGGGTTGCTGTCATTGTGCTGTTTCCTCTCCGCTTTATATCCTTTGATTTCATTTTCACATACTCTCTTTTTTCTGTGCAATAATATAAGTAAATCTTATAGGTCTATTAAAATTATAAAATTTACTTATTATAAAAACCATACATAAAATGAGCCAAATCAAGAGGAAAAAGGAGAGAATTATGAGTCACGTAACAATCACTCTTATTCTGTTGTTGTTTGCCATAGTGATGTTTATCCTTGAAAAGATACCACTCGGGCTTACATCATGCATCGTGTGTCTGGCTCTCAATCTTTCAGGAGTTCTGACGGTAAGCGAAGCATTCGCGGGTTTTGTCAACTCCAACGTCATTCTCTGTGTCGGTATGTTTGTCGTAGGACAGGCACTCTTCGAGACCGGAATGGCACATAAGATCGGAAAGCTTGTGACACGTTTCGCATCATCTGAGAGAAAGCTCATTGTCGCTATCATGAGCATAGTATGTCTGATGAGCGGCTTCCTGTCGAATACCGGAACTGCAGCTGTTCTTATCCCGGTTGTCTGTGCAATTGCAGACGAGTCAGGATACCCCAGGGGTAAATTCCTGATGCCATTGGTGTTTGCAGCAGCACTTGGAGGCAACTTGTCGATTATCGGAGCTCCGGGCAATCTCATGGGTGTCAACGCACTTCAGGAAATGGGGGAACAGACATCATTCTTCATGTATGCTCCTGTTGCGCTTCCGATGATTATTGCTGGAATCGTATTTTACGGCGTGTTCGGCTATAAGCTTCTTCCGTCCACAACTTCTGATGAAGTAGCAGAGGACAAAGATGAAAAAATAGCTGCTCCGAGATGGAAGCAGATTACATCACTGGTTGTCCTTATCGTCTGTATATTTGCAATGATCTTCGAAGAACAGATCGGAATCAAGCTGCAGGTCACAGCGTGTGTGGCTGCATGTTTCCTTGTTCTTACCGGTGTCATAAGCGAGAAAGCTGCCCTCAAAAGCATAGACCTCAAAGTCGTATTCCTCTTCGGAGGTTCCCTCGCACTCAGCAAGGCTCTTGAGAAGACTGGTGCGGGAGATGTTATTGCAAATGCTATTGTGAAAGTCCTGGGTGAAAACCCGAGCCCGATTGTCATCCTTATCGCCATCTTCATCGTTGGAGCAACAATTACAAACTTCATGAGTAATACAGCTACCACAGCCCTTATGCTTCCTATCGCAACCTCCCTGGCTAAGGCTCTCGGTGCAGACCCAAGAAGTATGGTTATATGCACAGTCATCGCGTGCTCGTGTGCTTATGCGACACCTATCGGAATGCCTGCAAATACTATGGTTGTCGGACTCGGTGGCTATAAGTTCAAGGATTATGTGAAAGGCGGACTTCCACTGATCTTTGTATCTTTTGCCATAGTCCTGATATTGTGCCCGATATTCTTCCCGTTCTATCCGGCATAAAAGAGAGGAGAAATAAATTATGAAAAAAGAAGAACAAATCGAAAAATTAAGGAATACAGTTGCATCCTTTGTAACTTATACAGGGAAGGTACTTCCTGATGACGTAAAGAAAAAATTGAAAGAACTTGGAGAAAAGGAAAATGGAGAGCTCGCACGTGTCATCTATGAAACTATGACTAAGAACCAAGAATTGGCACTGGAGCTGAATAGACCAAGCTGCCAGGATACGGGTGTTATCCAGTTCTGGCTTAAATGTGGAACTAAGTTCCCTCTTATTGATGAACTGGAAGTTCTCCTGAAGGATGCTGTTGTCCAGTCGACATTCTCGGCCCCCCTCAGACACAACAGCGTCGAGACGTTCGACGAGTACAATACTAAGAAGAATGTCGGGAAAGGCACTCCTACTGTCTTTTGGGATATTGTTCCGAACAGTGACAAGTGTGAAATTTATTCATACATGGCAGGTGGTGGATGCACACTTCCCGGTAAGGCGATGGTCCTGATGCCGGGGGCAGGCTACGAGGGGGTGACAGATTTCGTTCTTGACCAGATGACAAGTTATGGCCTCAATGCATGTCCGCCTCTCCTTGTGGGAGTAGGTGTTGCAACAAGTGTCGAGACAGCAGCTCTCCTTTCGAAGAAGGCACTAATGAGACCAATCGGATCCCACAACGAGAACGCCAATGCAGCAAAGATGGAAAAACTCCTTGAAGATGGTATCAACGCTATCGGGCTGGGGCCCCAGGGGATGGGCGGAAATTTCTCAGTTCTGGGAGTCAATATTGAGAACAGTGCGCGCCACCCGTCCACTATCGGTGTCGCAGTCAATGTCGGCTGCTGGAGCCACAGACGCGGACATCTCATTGTTGATAGTGATCTGAATGTGGTATGTGACACACATTCCGGCTTTAAGGCATAAGGAGGAGAATATGGTAGAGATCAGAGATGGAAAGAAAGTTCTCATTACTCCAGTAAAGAGAGAAGACCTTGAGGGTATTCATATCGGGGATATAGTTTATCTTGACGGCGACCTGATGACATGCAGGGACGTCGCACACCGCCGCCTCATCGAATACGGCCGCTCCCTTCCGTATGATATAAAGGATAAGGCTATCTTCCATGCCGGTCCGATTGTCAGGAAGAAAGATGGGACTGATGACGATTGGGAGATGGTATCGATAGGCCCAACAACAAGCATGAGAATGGAGAAGTTCGAGTATGACTTTGTGAAAGAGACAGGAGTCAGAGTCATAGTCGGCAAGGGGGGAATGAAAGAAAACACGGAGAGAGCATGTAAGGAGTTCGGTGCCATCCACTGTGTCTTCCCGGCAGGATGTGCCGTCGTCGCTGCAACGGAGGTATTGAGGATAAAAGAGCATCACTGGGATGAGCTTGGAATGCCTGAAACTCTTTGGTGCTGTGACGTCAAGGAATTCGGCCCGCTTATCGTGTCAATAGACACATATGGCAGGAACCTTTTTGAGGAGAACAAAGTGATCTTCAATGAAAGAAAAGAAGAGGCCAAGAAGAAAATCTATCCGAACGTTAAGTTCATCAAATAGAATCTCCTTTGTTAACAGGTGGGCAGTCTCTCAGCAGGGGCTGCCCTTTGTCGTGATGGGACTGTAGAGAAAAAAGTAAGGGGGAAAATCACAAGTCCAAGCTGTTCTCATTCAGCATAAAATCAAAAATGTTCATTATTGTTATGCCTTTTTCATTTCTCCAAAGCGGGGTGTGTCCGCTGACAATGATTATTTTTTTGAATGAATCCGAAATCCTTATAAGAGGCTTCTGCTCCTGTGCCATTTTCTCCATATCAGGGATTGCATATGAAGATTGAATGTAATACCTCCGGCTGGATTTATTGATGACAAAATCAACCTCAAGCTGTTTATGAGCTCTCTTGTTTTCTTCATCTTCACGGATTTCCACCAGCCCGACGTCCACTCTGTAGCCACGGTAAATCAATTCGTTGTATATGGCATTCTCCATGAGGTGAGTCTCTTCAAACTGTCTGAAATTCAGAAGTGCATTTCTAAGTCCGAGATCAGAATAATAATACTTTGAAGGGGTACTAATGTATTTCCTGCCTTTTATATCATATCTTTCAGCTTTCTGTATAACAAAGCTTTCCTCCAGATACCGCATGTAGTTTGAGATAGTCGGCGCTGACATGCCTTTGTCTCCGCTGCTCCTGAATGTGTCTGCTATTCTTTGTGCATTGGAGAGAGAACCGACAGATGAGGCAAGAACCTTCATCAATGAGTCTATACCGTTTTCATTCCGTAGAGAATAATGCTCACAAATGTCTTTCAGATATATTTCTCTGTTCAATCTGTCCAGATAGTTACTTTTTGATTCCTCATCAATCTCCGCCAGAATATGAGGAAGACCGCCGTATAGAAGATAATCTTTCCAGGCTTCTGTTTTATCCTTTCCAGAAGCTGGAAAATACTCCGAGAACGACAGTGGCTGGATATGAATTTCATCACCGCGTCCCCTGAACTCTGTCATTATGTCTGAAGACAGGAACTTTGAATTACTTCCGGTAATATACACATCTATATTCTTCTCCTTCAGTAATCCATTCAATACGCCATAAAGTCTTATTGGAACATCTAGATTTCTCATTTCATCTCTTGAAATGGCATATTGAGCCTCATCTATGAATACGTAATAGTTCTGGCTTCTGTCTGCAGTCTTGCTCTTTATGTAAAGAGAGAGCTTATGGGGGTCTGTGTATTCTCTGTAGGCATCGTCGTCCAGGGGGATAGTTATTATATTGCTCTCTGGAACCCCGCTAGCCAGCAAGTATTTATAATAAATATTGAAAAGAAGGTATGACTTTCCACTTCGTCTTATCCCGGTGATAACTTTTATCAGACCATTGTTCTTTCTCTTGATGAGTCTTTCCAGATACTTATCGCGTTTAATCTCCATATCGCCCTCAATTGTTTTAGTTTTTTTGTACACATACCATTTTTCTAAAGTATAAGCGTAATGATAATGAATGTCTATTTATTTTATTTTTTTGGTAGATTTACCTTTTTTCTAAAATAGAGAAGTCTTACTTCGATTTGCAGAGTGGCATATATGTTGACTGGAAAACGATCTATAAAGGTTGCTTCTGACAGTATCCGCCAGCTTATTGCTCTCTGGCATTGAGGCTGTCCGAGGTTTTTTATGACATAAGTCCCATCCAGCCCATGCAATCCTTTCTGTCAACGGCAGTCACATAAACATGCTTTTCTTCCGGAATACCTCTTCTGATGTATGTTATAATGAAGAAGGAGAGCAAAATGGACGGAAAGGAAAGAATAAGAAAAACAATAGGAGAATACATATCACATCTGGCAGTGGTGCTGCCGGATGATGTGAGGGTGAGACTGGAAGAGATGGAGAGAAATGAGGATAATCCTCTTTCCCTGTCTTTGTATGAGGCTATGAGAAAGAATCAGGAAGTGGCACTATCCCTGAAGCGTCCCTGTTGTCAGGATACGGGATTAGTCCAATATTGGATAAGGCTGGGGGCACTCTTTCCGTACATAAATGACCTTGAGGAGGCTCTGATCGGGGCTGTTAGGGATGCAACGGAGAATACTCCGCTCAGACCCAATGCCGTCAAGACATTTGACGAATGCAATACAAAGACAAATACAGGAAGCGGAGCTCCATACTTCTTCTGGGATATACTTCCAGATAGTAACGAGTGTGAAATTTATGTCTATCTTGCTGGAGGCGGCTGTTCTCTTCCGGGAAAATCTGTCGTGCTGATGCCGTCTTCCGGCTATTCCGCCATTGCTGACTTTGTTCTCGAGCAGACTGCCCTCTATGGGCCTAATGCATGTCCGCCTCTCCTGGTGGGGATAGGCGTTGGGGCAACAAGCGAGATAGCCTCTCTTAATGCTAAGAAGGCACTCATGCGACCGGTGGGGAGTCATAATCCAAATGAAAAGGTGAGGAAAATGGAGGATATGCTCTTCAGAGAGTTGAATGCTATCGGAATTGGAGTACAGGGACTTGGAGGGAAGGAGAGCGTCCTTGGCGTCAACATTGAGAATACGGTGAGACACCCAGCAACATTGGCTGTGGCTGTCAGCTACGGCTGCTGGAGCTTCAGGCGGGGATGTATAACCTTTAATAGTGATCTCTCTTTCTTCTCTTCTATCCATCATGATTTTGGAGGACAACAATGACAGAGTACAGAGACAACAGAAAAGTGTTTATAACACCAATTACTTCTGATGATATCTTATCCCTTCATGCTGGCGACATCATCTGGATAGACGGGACTGTGCTTACCGGGCGTGATAGTGTGCACCAGAGAATTGTCAGGGAGGAGATTGCCCCTCCCGTCTCCTTCAAGGATATGGTTCTCTATCATGCGGGGCCTATTGTGAGAAATGATGGGGAAGACTACACCATTGTCGCTTCAGGTCCGACTACAAGTATGAGAATGGAGGCCCTTGAGTATGACTTTATTGAGAAAACCGGAGTGAGGATTATAGTCGGCAAGGGTGGAATGGGAGAAAAGACCGAGAAAGCATTGAAAGAGTTCAAAGCCGTCCATTGCGTGTTCCCGGCAGGCTGTGCTGTCATGGCTGCAGAGGAAATAGTAAGGGTTACCGGCCACTATTGGGATGAATTGAGCATGGCCGAGATGATCTGGGAGCTCGAAGTGAGGGATTTCGGCCCCCTTGTCGTCTCCATAGACACACATGGGAGCAATCTCTTCAGAGAGAACAGAGAAAATATCGAGAAGCTAAAAAAGGAGGCTGAAGAGAGACTTCACTCGGAAATTGAGTTTATGAAGTGATCATCTTCTCGTGTTCAGCCTTATTGATGTCTTACTTCCTGCCTCAGCAAGGATTTCCCTTGTTATCCCATCTGTCTTCTTTCTCTCTGAGAGACTTCTCGCCTCATTGAGGACGGTTTCAATCGCCGCTGCACTCAGTCCGTTGAAGACATGCACAAGAAGTTCTTCCGTCAGGCCGTCGAGAAGAGGAGTTCCTTTGAGATAGATCTTCACAAGCTCTGCTCTTGTCTTCTCGTCAGGATTTGGTATATTGAACTTCAAATCGAAGCGTCCCGGTCTGATCAGCGCCCCGTCAAGAGACTCGAACGAGTTCGTTGCAGCAATGACAAGGATCTTTGATGAGGGAGAGAAGCCGTCCATTTCGTTGAGGAGTGTGGTGAGTATTCTGTTGTTTTCCTTGTCAATTCCGCTTCCTGCATAGTTTCTCTTTTCTCCGATTGAGTCGAACTCATCTATGAATATGATGCATGGTTTGTTGCGACTAGCTTTGTTGAAGAGCATCTTCACCTTCAGCGCCCCGAGTCCCATGACGGCGCCCTGGAAGTCTGCTCCTCTGGCCGCAATGAAATTCACGCTACACTCTTCTGCGAGGGCACGTGCGAACATGGTCTTTCCGTTTCCCGGAGGCCCCTCGAGGATGATTCCCTTCACAGGACGTGTCATGCTTCCGTTTTTCAATGCATTTACTGCAGAGAGAATCTCGTTCTTCTCCTCATACATGCCGGCAATGTCTTTGAATGAAACACCGGTGTGTTTCACAGTCCTGAATGTCTTTCTTGAGTAGGAGATGAGCTTATAAAGCCCAAAGATTATGAGGACAAAGAAAATTACGTTTATCAGACTGTTGATGATGCTGTCTAATGCATCTTCCCTCTCGTCTTCTACTTTTATTCCCTCGAGAAGGAGCTCTTCCTTGATAGTGGGAGTGGAAGGATTCGGGGTTGAGTAGAGTATATCTGTATCCTTTGTCCTGTATGTGATTTTATCGCTCTTGAGAGTCGCTTCGCTTATATTGCCATTATCTCTTTCCTCAACAAATGTAGTGTAGGGGACAGCAATAGTAGTGAGAGATGTATATGCCCAGTAACCACAAAGGGCAAGCAGAAGGATTGCAATAATGAGGAGAATCTTCTTGTTCATGGGAGATAAGATAATATCTTAAAGATGTTTTGGAAATAGCTTTGACTGAAGAGAAAAGATTCGGTTATCTGAAGATACCTGTTAATGGTGCTTTATGACAGGATTTCAGAATTTCACATCATCAATGTTATATGAGGGCATTCCTCCGCGCTTTGTACATACAAAGGAAGAGAGAGATGAGGCCTCCTTCCCCGCATTTCTGATGTCCCCTGTCATCAAATAAGAATAGAGAAAACAGGCTGAATAGCTGTCACCTGCTCCCACTGTGTCACAGACTGTTATCTTAGGCGTCTGGAATTTGTACATATGAGATTCGCCATAAACAGTTGAGCCGTTTTCTCCTTCTGTAAGGATTACAATGTCTATTCCGTTTTTATCCATAAGACCCAGAACAGACTTTTCTCCTGATATCTCCAGAATAAGCGGTAGTTCGTTTTCATTGACCTTCAGGATGTTACATAGGGAGAGACCTTCTTTTATGATGTCTGGTGAATAGTATTTCTTCCGTATATTTACATCATAGTACATTATACGTGCATTCACAGATGAACTCAGCTCATGAAAAGCCTTAAGGCTTGTCCTGTTTCTGAGTGCAAGTGTTCCCCAATAGAATATATCTGCAGAATATATCTGCGAAGGAGAGAGGTGAATATCATCCCAGGCACATGGACAGTTGAAGGTGTAATCCGCCTCATTTCCGTGCATCACCACATCTGCCCGGCCTGTCGGATATCGGGAAAGATAAATCAGGGACGTGTCTATTCCGTTTGAAGACATGTGAGCAAAAGCCGCATTTCCTAATTCGTCATGTCCGACAGCACTTATCACGGAGGCTTCTCCTCCCATCTTCACAAAATGGTAGGCTACGTTAAGAGGTGCTCCTCCGATATTCTTTTCTTCTCCAAATACATCAAAGAGTACTTCCCCAAAAGCATAAAGTTTCATTTCCAATATCCCTCCATCCTCTTTCTGAGGGAAAGCCTGTATTCTTCCCAGTCTTCTATCGGGGATAATGCGACCCCGTCCTCAACGGCAGCCTTTGCGACAGCTACTGCCTCC
>CAVHPV010000059.1:0-13979 GCA_963638045.1 Faecalibacterium sp. CAG:74
TGCGTTATGTTGAGTAAAACGTTATGTTAAGTGGCTCAATATATCTCTTTTCAGAATAAATAATTCCTCCCATAATCTCTCAACATAATAAAACGTCAAATTTTCAATCAATATAACTTCCAAGGAAAGAGTTGCACTTTATATTCTCGTCCAAAACCGTTCGCAAGTTTTATTTAACTATTGATGATTATGCAAAAGTTAGAATCTATATTTGAGTTTTTCCTAATTATGACGACTTAAGCCTGCATATGCATCCCAAATCAATGTATTTCTTAAGAGTGAAACATATTTATGAAGAGAATACTTCATAGATGAGATGTAACTGTTAATATTGCGGGAACTTGATAACAACCTGAAAAATAAGAAAAAATTATGTTGAGTGATTGAAAGATGATTTTATTACAGATTAAGGAATTGTGTGGTGAGACTTAACATAACGTTTCACTGCACATAACACACCATTTGGTTCCCTTAATCAGGACAGCTCCAGCACTTTTCAGCTTGTCTCTAAGTATGGTATCTGCTATACGCGGAAGATAATTGAAAGAAGTATCACTCATGTAAAGATGATATGTTAACTTCGGTGATTTGACAAAAATAACTTCGGTGATTTGTAAATAAATTGAAAAATTGCTGATTTTAGCTTATATCTTATTGAAAAAGTGTTAAATCAATTTGTCTTTATGTTGAAAAAGTGGAAATTGCATTTTTTAATAAAGGAAGAGGGCAGGTACATATATGTTGGTTAGAAAGGCAGAAAAGTATATAAACGAGTGGCTCCGTAATCCCAGAAGAGCATTATTGGTAGCCGGTGCAAGACAGGTCGGTAAGACATTTACCATTCGCAAGTGTCTTGATGATAACAGATGCAAGTATATTGAGATAAACCTGATTGAGAATCCTGAATTCGTTTCTGCTCTGCGTCAAGCTGTAACTGTGGATGACCTTAAAGTCTATGTCTCTGCTCTGAAGGATGTTTCATTTCATGACAATGAGACTGTACTCTTTATTGATGAGATCCAGGAGTGTAAGGAAATTGTCACCAAAATCAAATTCTGGGTGGATGACGGACGGGTTAAGTTCATTCTTAGCGGATCTCTTCTTGGAATTGAACTCAGAAATCTCCGTTCAGCCCCGGTCGGGTACCTGGATGAATATAATATGTATTCGCTTGATTTTGAGGAGTTCATCGTTGCCAGCGGGACAACAGGGGAGGTTATTGAGTATCTGAAAGGATGTTTTGCTGAAAGAAGAGCGGTATCGGAAGTTGTTCACACAAAGATGGTGAAGCACCTTATGAGATATCTTGTGGTAGGAGGCATGCCGGCTGCTGTAGATGAATATGTTAGAACCGGTAATGTTGGGGAAATCACCAATATACAGGAGAATATAATAAAGCAATATAAGCTGGACTTCACAAAATATGAGACAGAAGAAAAAAAACTGATGCTTACTGCAATTTATGACCAGGTTCCTTCTCAGCTTTTGAGACAGAACAAAAGATTCAACTATTGTGATGTTCAACAGAAGTTGAGATTTGAAAAACTGGAAAGCAGCTTCCTTTGGCTAAAATATGCTGGTGTGGCCATTGCCACTGTTAATGTAACCGAGCCCAGGATTTCTCTTACACTGAATATGAAGAGTAGCCTACTGAAGCTTTATTCTTCTGACGTAGGACTTCTGACAAGTCAGTATGGAAACACTTTCAGATCAAAAATTCTGTTTGACAGTCATAAATTGAATCTGGGAGGAGTCTATGAGAACTTTGTTGCCCAGGAATTGAATGCACATGGTTATCCATCCTATTTTTACTGTAAGCATGGTACAGGGGAACTTGATTTTATCATCGAGCAAGGAGGAGCTGTTCTACCAATAGAAGTCAAAAGTGGTAAGGATTACTATGTTCATAGTGCATTGAGTAAGACTGTTCTGAACCCTGAATATGATATCCCGGAAGGTTTTGTATTTGCTGATTGCAATGTTTCAGAAAAAGGCAAAGTAAAGTTTTTTCCTGTGTATATGTGTGCTTTTATAAGTGATGAAGTCAGCTTCCCAAGACTCTCTCTTCCTTTGTAGTCTCTCTCAAAGTTCCTCCAGAAAAGAACACTTTTCTGTTTTAAGTTGGGTAATAAGTTGGGTAATAGGTTGGGTAATAGGTTGGGTAATAGGTTGGGTAATAGGTTGGTGTGTAAACAATTTCAATAAAGATGGTTATGTTTGTATGACAAATAAGTAACAAGTAAATCAAACTTATACTTGTGTTAGGATTTACATTATTTACAATGATTATTAATATAATAATAGTTGGGTAAAAGGTTGGGTAAAAGGTTGGGTAAAAGGTTGGGTAATGATTATGCAATGAATGAACAAGCAATGGAAGAGCTTGTTCGAGAGTTGGTTTCTTATGCGGAAGAAGAAGAGTGGTTTGAATTTAAGGACAGTTGGTATGAACCTGTCGAGCTGGGGGAATATATCTCCTCCCTTTCGAATGTCGCCACAATGCAGGGAAAGAGTGCTGGTTACCTTGTATGGGGAGTTGACGATGAGACACATGCTTTAATTGGGACAAAATTCAAATATCAAGTCAATGTGAAGAATGAACCTCTTCAGCACTTCCTAGCACGTCAGATTACACCTGATATTAACTTCAGTTTTCATGAGCTTGAAATTGATCAGAAGAAGATAGTCATACTTGTTGTTCCTGCAGCAAAAAATGAGCCGACAGCTTTTCGCGGGATACATTATTTCAGAATAGGTTCAAGCAAAGTCAATCTTGATAAGTTTCCGACTCGTCTTGGAATTCTTTACAACATTCTTTCAAATGGTTTTCCCACTATTGAGAATACTGAAGCATTTTCATCGAAACTCACGTTCAACTCGCTTTTTGATATCTACAGGAAAGCATCTCTGCCACTGAATGAGAATACTTTTGAACATAATCTGGAACTTAAGACCAAGAAAGGGGAATTCAATCTTCTTGCTCAGCTTCTAGCAGATGACAGCATGATGTCTATCCGCATTATACAGTTTTCCGGTGACAGGAAGACAAGTCCTCTTTATGCGGTCAGAAATTTCGGTAACGACTGCATAATCAATTCATTTAACAAAATAATGATGTATGGAGATGTCTTGAATGTGATGCAGTCTGATGAAAGGGAAAGATTTGCTGAAAGGCCTGAGTTTCCTCTTTTTGACGGTGCTGCATTTCGTGAGGCTGTCGTCAATGCCCTTGTACACAATGACTGGTTAAATGGTAATGGTCCTGCTATCTTTGTTTTCAATAACCGCATCGAGATAGTATCAAATGGGAGTATCCCTCCCGGCCAGACTCTTAATGGGTTCTTTGATGGAAAATCTGTTCCAAGAAATAGGAAATTGGCAGAAATTTTCCTTCAGCTTCACATAAGTGAGAGAAGTGGCCGTGGCATTTTGACTATAACTGAGAAGTACGGAAGGGATGCAATCGAAATAACCGACAATTCCATTGTGGTGACTATTCCGTTCAACCGTATTGATGTTACTGCTTCAGCCTCTACATTGCAGAACATCATAACTGAAACGGGAATGAAAGATACTCCTCCAGATTCCAGACATGGAGACAGCCTTAATAAGACAAGGAAGAGGATTATTCTTGAAATTGAAAAAAATCCCAGAATCACGCTTGTTGAATTATCCGAGAAGCTCCATATCAGTGATACGGCAGTGGAGAACAACATCTCATATCTTAAGAAGAACGGATATATATCCCGCAGAGGGGGAACAAGAAATGGAGAATGGGTGGTTTATCGTTGAACTTTCCTACAGTTTCTTCATTCCTCTGAGAAAGAAAAACCCGGAGAGCAGAGTGACCCCAATGGCATAAATGAGGACGATGGCAAGATGGGGCCAGATTCCTTCAAATGAGCATGCGTAGGCGTCTGTTTCAATCTTTACTGCATGGTAATATGGCAGAAGCATTGCTGCTTTCCGGAATGTTTCGCCAACAAGATTGAGGTCAAACCAGAGTCCGCTCAGCCAAGCAGAGAGATTTGTCAGTAGTGCTCCGCAAATGCCGCCGACTTGTTTACTTGTGAGAATTGATCCCATAAGGAGTCCGAGTGATACGGAATAGAGAGCGTATGGAAGAGAGAAGAGGACTACAAAGAATATCCCCTTTGATATTTTGAGTTCAAGAAGAACTGAGAAGAGAAGTGGAACCAGGACAAAAAGCAAAGCCGTCAGGAGAAAAGGAATTGCGTAGCCGAGAAGGAAATCTGATGAACTCAGTGGTGTTGTATAGAGTCTCGTGAGGAATGCACTTTCCCTGTCCTTTGAAACTGTCAGGGCAGCAAACAGTGTGATAAATGAGAGTGAAAATACAGATATTCCCGGGGATACACGGGTAATCTCGAATATCGGGACAGGGATTGAGCACTGTATTGAGGAAAAGAGCAGGAGAAGGGCGATTGGAAAACCCATGCCGAAGATGAGCGTCGGAGGATCACGCATAATTTCCTTCATGTTGCACTTTGAAAAACTTATTACTCTCATATTCTGCCTACGGCTACTTTGATGAATGCATTTTGAAAAGTATTCTTTCCACTGCGTTCTGTTATTTCCTGCGGAGTGCCTGTCTCAATGATACGTCCGTTCTTCATTATGGCTACCCTGTCTGAAAGTGCCTCCGCTTCCTCGAGATAGTGTGTTGTAAGAATTATTGTCATTTTTCCTTTGAGGGATTCTATATATTCCCATAGCTCACTTCGTGCAATTACATCAAGAGCGAGGGTCGGCTCATCAAGAAAGAGAATCTCCGGCTCGCTTATAAGTGACAAGGCAATATTGAGCCGGCGCTTCCATCCTCCGGAGAGCTTTCCCGCTTTGCGCCTTGACACACATTCAAGTGAGAGCTCCTCCAGCATTTTCTCTGTTCTATTCTTTATCTCATCCTTTCTTTCAAAGTAGAGAGAGGCCATGAACTCAAGATTTTCCATGACAGTGAGATTGTCAGCTATTGCAGTCTCCTGCGGGGAGAGTGCGATGATTCTCTTTATCATCTTCTTGTCCTTTCGGACGGACCATCCTTTGATAAATGCTTCTCCCCCTGTCGGCTCAGTCAGGAGAGAAAGCATTTTGATAAGAGTTGTCTTTCCTGCCCCGTTCACACCGAGGAGAGCGAAGAGTTCTCCCTTTCCGATAGTCAGATTCACGCTGTCGACTGCTGTAATATCACCAAAGCGCTTTGTGAGGTTCACGCACTCAATTGCGTTCATTTTTCTTCTCCTCATAACGCATCTTCAGCCCCAGGTAGCTGTCGCTGAGGATAGCCGAGATGGTATTTTCGTCGAGTACGAGGTAGGAGGTGGCTATCATGGAAGCGATACCGTGTACTGTTATCCACATTTCAAGGTGGAAGAAACGTGCTTTCTCCTCACTTAGTCCGATGTTCTTCATTATGAGTTCAATAATCGGTGCAATGTCTTCATCCTTATTCTCTGTCACCTCTCTGGTCCTGTCCCGCATGAAGAGGACTTTGAAGAGCTCCTTTTCCTTACTTGCAAAGTCAATATAGGCCATACCGCTTGCCTTGTATGGGGGATATTTCCCCATGTGCATTGCTGTGTTTATATGTTCAAGATAGATGGAGTATGCTTTTTTAAGTGTTTCTGCCTTAACTTCGTCCATTGATGAAAAGAGCCCGAAAATCGGCTTTGTGGATGTGTGAAGTTTCTTTGCTAGAGCTCGAGCTGTAATTTCATCTATGCCACTCTTCCTCAATATCGAAAGGGAGGCTTCTATGATATCATCGCGGGTGAACATATTTTGTCTAGGCATTATTGTGCTCCTGAGGAAACAGATGTTGCGCAACATATGTTTCCTTATATTCAGATATTATTTCTCCCCGTAGCCTTAAGTCAAGAGGTGAGGAGAAAGAAGCGACAAAAGTATCAATACATTTATATAGATAAACAATTGACTATATATTGTTAAAGTGTTTGAATTGTCTGGATAGTAAAAATGACGGACTCTTCCGTTAATACATAAGGAGAAAAAAATGAGAAAAGCAATCGCTGTTCTTATTGCACTTGCTCTTGTCTTCACAGTAGTTTCCTGTGGAAAGAGCAGTTCATCAACAACTACAACTACAACTACTACAACTGCAAGCTCACCAGCAGCAAGCACAACTACAACTGCTACAACAACCACTCCTGTGGTGACAGCTAAGAATTACAAACTCGGCATGGGTGTTGCATTTACTGACAACGGAACTACTGAGCAGGCCGCTTATGACTGCGTCGTCGCAGCCGTCGTCACAGATGCTGACGGGGTTGTCGTCGCATGCAAGATCGATGATGCTCAGAACAAGATGAGCATTGATGCAATTGATCCTGCAAAGGAATTCAAGAGCAAGAAGGAATTGAAGTTTGACTATAACATGGTCAAGTATTCTGAAGCTCAATATGAATGGTTTGAACAGGTTGCAGCATTCGAGAAGTATTGCGTCGGCAAGACACTCTCTGAAATCAAGAATATCCAGACAAGAGTCAGGACAGCTGATGAGCCGCATCCGGGCTATGTCGTTGCAGCTGACGAGACACTCTTTGCTCAGTGCTCTATCCAGATTACAGAGTTCATCGATGCAGTATGCAAGGCTATTGAGGATACTCATGCAGAGAGCTTTACAACATCCGACTCCTTCAAGCTCGGCTTGAAGCTTGACAGCAAAGCTGAAGAGACAGTTGCTCCGACTGACGAAAAGGATGGAACAATCAAGATGTACTCCAACTTCGGCGCTGCAGTTGTCGGCTCTGACGGGAAAATCCTTGCTTGTCTCACAGATGCCATTCAGCCGCAATATACAGTTTCTGCTGATGATGAGGAGATCCAGGCTGCATCCTACAGAGGAAGCAAGAAGGAACTTGAGTTTGATTACAACATGGTCAAGTACTCAGAAGCTAAGTATGAATGGTTCGAACAGGCTGCTGCATTCGAGAAGTATTGTGTCGGCAAGACAGCTGATGAGGTTGCATCTCTCCCGACAAGAGTCAGAACTGCTGAGGAAGCTCATCCGGGTTATGTTGTGACAGCAGATGAGACTCTCTTTGCATCATGCTCAATCCAGATTACTGAATTCAAGGCAGTCATTTCTGAAGCTGCAAAAAATGCTGACTAAAAACAGATTAACTAAGTTAATGCCGAGGGGAGTTTTGCTTCTCCTCGGCTTAATGCTTTTAATAAGTTGCACTAAAAGTGAGACTGCAACTGCTGTAAAGCCTCAGGGCAGAGCATATTTTGATCTCTTTGATACTGTCTCATATATCTATTCATATAAAGGCGATAGTGAAGATGAGTTTCTTGAAAATGCCGACGAAGCATATTCGGTTCTATTGAAATACCACCGACTTTTCGATATCTACCACGAGTACGAGGGCGTGAACAATCTTTGTACGGTGAATTCGAATCCACTTGTTGATATTGCAATAGAAGACGAATTAATTGAATTTCTCCTCTATGCAAAAAAGATGTGTGAACTTACTTCTGGTGAGATGGACATAATGATGGGCTCGGTGCTCTCCCTCTGGCATGATGCAAGATACAGTGACGAGCCTTATCTTCCGTCAATTGAGAGCCTTGAGAGTGCAGCTGAATATACTGGTTTTGAGTTTCTTGAGATAAACGAGGAAAAGAAAACGGTGAAATTGCTCTCTCCAGAGGCCTCTCTTGACGTGGGGGCACTCGGGAAAGGATACGCAACGGAGAGGGCTGCAGAGGTTCTTGAAGAAAAAGGAGTCTCGGGCTATGTGCTCAATATCGGGGGAAATATAAGGATAATAGGGACCAAGACTGACGGCTCCGGATGGAGGACCGGAATAAAGGACCCGAAGGATCCTGATAACTGTTTTGTGATGACTCTGGAGCTCAGTAATACATCCTGTGTGACAAGTGGCAGCTATGAGCGCTACTTCATGGTTGATGGTGTGAAGTATTCTCACATCATCGACAAGGACACACTCTATCCTGCTGTGTATTTTGACTCGGTCACAGTCATAGCAAAGGACAGTGCTCTCTGTGATGCTCTTTCGACAGCCCTCTTTGCTATGCCCTATGAGAGTGGGGAGGAATTGGCTGAGAGGATGGAGGCTGATGCCATATGGGTATTTACAGACGGAAGTGTGAAATACACCTCGGGCCTTGAGGACAAGATTATTAAATAGATACTTTATAAGGAGTGAATATATGCTTTTCAGGAAGAAGATATCAGCAATACATGTTCCGCACTGCAAGTCCACCCAGGACATGGAGTCGGTGCGTATTGCCCCACCGGCTTCTGTGACGATTCCCATGCAAATGCATTCGGGAGTGAAGGCTGTGCCGATTGTTGAGGAAGGTGAGCATGTCTATGTCGGTAAGATGATAGCAAAACCGGGGGAAGGTAGAGTTTCCAGCCCTGTCCATGCTTCAATCAGCGGAACTGTCAGGTATGTGAATGAGAATTCAATTACAATTGAGAGTGATGGGAAAATGGAGAAGGATCCTTCTCTGAAGGCTCCAAAGCTTGATAGTCTTGATGACTTTCTCACCGGATGCTGTAACTCCGGTATTGTAGGGCTTGGAGGTGCCGCTTATCCTCTTCACGGTAAGTGGGAGGCATTGAGGAAGAATAAGATAGAGACTGTCCTCATTAATGGAGCGGAGTGCGAACCTTATTGCACAGCAGATAACCGGACCATGATTGAACATACAGAGTTTATCGGTAAGGGGATTGAGATTCTCAAGAAGTTTGTGGGTGCAAAGGAATATGTTATCGGTATTGAGGCCAATAAGCCTGAAGCCATTAAGAAGCTCACCTCGTTCTTTTCTTCAGATCCTCTTGTTAAGGTGCTGACACTCGAGAGTGTATATCCCCAGGGTGCCAAGCAGGTTCTCCTTTATAATGCAACCGGGAAGGTCGTAAGAGCTGGAGAAAGACTTGCGTCTTTGGGCGTAATAATCACCAATGTGACGACGCTGAGCAAGATGGCTGAGTATTTTGAGACAGGGCTTCCGCTTGTTGAGAAGACTGTGTCTGTTGACGGCTCAGCTATAAAGGAACCCAAGAATATGATTGTCCCGATCGGAACCAGCTTTGACTATGTTATCCAGCAGGCTGGAGGATTCAAATCAACTCCAGTGAAGGTCATTGATGGAGGCCCGATGATGGGAGAGGCCGTAAAGAGCCTGGATCATGTCGTCGTCAAAGCTACATCTGCTATCGTTGCAATGGATGAAAAGGAAGCGTGGATGGCAGAGGAAAGCCCATGCATTCATTGCGGCAGATGCGTCGATGCGTGCCCGCTCAACCTCAACCCGTGTGAATTCTCTGATGCACTCGAAGAGGAGAATGAGGAGAGAAGGGAACTCCGACTTAAAAAGGCAGATCTCAATACCTGTATGGAATGCGGGTGCTGCGCCTATGTATGCCCGGCTCATAGACCGCTTGTCGCCCATAACAGGGAAGGTAAGAAATTCTTAAGGGGAAGGAGGAAATAAGTATGGATAGTTATAATCTCAAAACAGTGTCTTCGCCTCATTTTCATGATAAAAGCTCATCAGCGATGATTATGCTTGATGTAATAATCGCACTTCTCCCTGTCACTGTCGCCTCTGTAGTCATTTTCGGTTTCAGGGCATTCGAACTCATCGGAACATGCCTTTTTAGCGCAATATGTTCGGAAAGCCTCTGGTGTGTGTTTATGAAGAAAAAGAACACTGTGTTCGATCTTTCATGTATTGTCACTGGGCTTCTTCTTGCATTGAACCTGGGGACGGATGTAAAGCCGTGGCAGGCAGCTGTCGGGACAGTCTTTGCCATCATCATAGTAAAGTGTCTTTTTGGAGGACTAGGAAAGAACTTTGCCAACCCTGCAATCACAGCACGTGTCTTTATGCTTGAGACATTCGGCTCTGTCACAACCTTTACAACTCCGAAGATTGTCGAGCTTGCATCCGGTGCGACTCCGCTTGTGCTGCTCTCTCAAAATGAAATGGAATCACTGCCGACTCTGACTCAGATGCTTCTGGGTTTGCACGGAGGAACAATCGGTGAGACATGTATCATCGCACTTTGCATAGGATGGATTTATCTCTCCATAAGGGGAGTCATAAAGTGGTATGTACCGCTTTCCTACATACTTACAGTATTTGTGCTCTACTTCTTCTCATCGTTCAGCCTTGAGTTCGCTCTTTATGAGATTCTCTCCGGCGGTCTTTTCCTCGGAGCCATCTTCATGGCCACCGACTATGTGACTACGCCGATAACAAATTCCGGTAAGGTTGTGTTCTGTGTGCTTTGCGGCATACTTACATTCGTCATCCGTAAGTTCATGGCACTTCCGGAGGGTGTGTCGTTCTCGATTCTCATCATGAATATCTTCACACCTTTCATCGAGAAAGTTTGTCATAAAGTACCGCTTGGAGGATCCAACTATGTTAAATAAGAAAGATTTTATTAAGCTTATCTCAGTCCTCATCGCCGGTATTGTGATTCTTCTTCTCCTAAATATGGTAACGTCTCCGATTATCGAGAAGAACAACCAGAAGGGTGAGCTTGAGCCTCTCTTTGCGGTTATGCCCGGCGCAGAGAACTTCACCCTCATTACACTCAATAATGCTCCCGATACTGTAAAGAGTATCTATGAGGAGACATCCGGTAAGGGGTATGTGATCAGAAGCGCAACCAACAAGGGATTTACGGGTAACTATATCTCTCTTACTGTAGGGATATCGAAAGAAGGGAAGATAGTGGGAATTACACTTGACGAATACCCCGAGACAAAGGATTTCGGCTCTGACTATCCTCTTACATTCCTCGGCGCTGACTCAACGCTCAGTACTACCGAGATTGTTGCAGGTGTGACTTACTCCTCAAGTGCATTCCGTAATGCCGTTGCCGATGCGTTCTCCGTCCTTGCAGAAAATGGGCTCATTGTGGAGGCAGAGAAATCTCCAGAGCAGAAGTTTGAGGAGATGCTCCCGTATGTTTTCGGAGAGGCAGTTAATCCCAAAGGACTTGTGGTCAGCGAGGATTTCACATCTTCTGTCAGCGGTGTTGTTATGGTAAAGAAGGCCGGAAACAATTCCGGACTGGCATATCTGGCTGAAGAAAACGGGAGCTATTACACAGTTATTGCAAATCTCTATTCTCTTTCTGTCTATGATATGGAGGGCAACGAGTGTGATATCTCCTCATCTATGAAGGATGCTCTCTTGGCTGAGGCAAAGTCATCCCTCAAAGACAACTCGAAGAGTGACCTCAAGAAAATAAAGAAGCTCGGCTCTCTCTCTGAGAATGCTACATATACGCTTGTTTCTCTCGACGGAATACACTCAAGTGTGTCTGACATCTATCTTGTTGAAAGTGATGGTAAGATATACTACGGAATAACTTCCCGTCCGTACGGTTTCGGTAATGAGACTATGGTTATGTACATACTTCTCACTTCAGACGGGAAGATAGCAGACTTCTCCGTCAAGGAACTTATAATCGAGGCTGACTATTTCTCGGCTTACTCTATGCCTGAGAATTACCTTGCTTCCTTTGCTGGGCTTGATTCGTCGTGGAACGGCGACAAGGCAATAATCAGCGGGGCAACTCTCTCGTCTGATGCTGTAAGGGATGCAATCGATGATGCATTCAGTGCATATAACACAATCAAGGAGGGAAAATAAGATGGAAAAGAAAAACAGAATGTTCATGGTTCTCGCTCTCTCTGTTGTTCCGGCCCTTGGATTCTCGGGGAGTGTGAGGACAGGTGTAATAATGTCGATTATGACAGTCATTACCTTTGTTCTATCACGAGCGGTGGCGTATCCGCTGACACAAAAGAGCTCTAAGAGTGGGGCTTTCCTGATTTCACTTCTTGTGAATGCGTTTTGCGTATCGGCAATGATGATGCTCCTGGAAGCATTTTTCTACGAAGTATATTCCGGGATGGGTATTTACTTTGCTCTCAATGCCATAAGTACACTTGCTCTTGTATCCACAGCTGAAGAGGATCTCTCATTTGGAGAGAGTATTAAAGATACCCTTACATATGGGGACATGTTCTGTCTTCTGGTTATTCTCTCATCTCTTATAAGAGAAGTCTTCGGAAGCGGATCTTTCTATGAAATAGAACTTGGATTCATGAAGAATCACTTGATTCCGCTTCTGGCTAAACCTCAAGGCGGGTTCTTTGCATGCGGGGTTGTATTTGCCCTGCTGAGTGCAACTTATAAGAAAGAGGAGGTGAAGAAATGAGCTTTAAAGATCTTGTTTTATTGACTATTGGATGTGTACTTTCATCCAACTATGTTCTAGTAAACTTCTTCAATGCCGATTCGATTATTTCAAACAGCAGGAATACACTCAGAAGCAATATATTCTGCTCCCTCTACCTCGGTCTTGTTCTGATAGTTTCATCTATTCTCATCTGGCCACTAGAAAACTGGCTGATCAGTCAGGTCGGATACCTCAGGATTGTGGTCTACGTCATCGCTATCCTGCTTGTCATTGCAATTGTTGCTCTTCTTTCAAAGAAGAAGGTTGCTGATTTGATTCCACTCTCCCTTTCAAGCGGTGTGCTTGGCTCCGTGATGCTTTTTCAGAGCAACGGTTACTCTTTCCTTGAGACAGTATTCGCCTCTGTGGGGGTTGCATGCGGTTATCTTCTTGTGACTGTAGCACTATCAGGAGTAAGGGAAAAGGTGAAGGACAAATATGTTCCTTCCGCATTCCGCGGTTACCCGATTATGCTTATCGCACTTTCCATAATCGCACTTACGGTTTATTGTTTTTGATTGATGGAAAAAAAGAAAACATTGAGGGTGGTGCTCCCGCTCCTTCTTTTCATGCTGCTTGCACTTATACTCTTTCTACTTTTCTCTCCCGGAGAGGAGGGAGACAGGGTGAGAGTGCAGCTTGATGGAGAGGTGATAGGAGAGTACCCCCTTGATGAGGATATTACCGTTTCCCTGAATGGTGGGACGAATACTCTTGTTATTAAGAATGGAAAGGCCTGTGTTAGCACAGCTGAGTGCCCTGACAAAGTATGTGTCAGACAGGGCTGGGTCAGCAGAATGGGGGAATGTATTACATGCCTTCCGAATAAGCTTGTCATTGAAGTTGTGAAGCTTGGCGACAGTGTGGATCTGGTGGTGTAGTGTGGAGACAGTACGTATAACAAGAATGGGAATGCTTGTTGCACTCTCCCTTATACTCTCATATGTGGAGATGCTCCTTCCCTCCGCATTGCCTATACCCGGGATAAAGCTGGGACTGGCTAATATTGCTGTTGTATTTGCGCTCTATACTCTTTCCTTTCCTGATGCACTTTTCATTTCCGTTCTGCGGGTTTTGATCTCTTCTCTATTATTTGGAAACGTACTCTCTCTTCTTTATTCATTCTCAGGTGCACTTCTGAGTCTCCTTCTCATGGCCTTGTTGAAAACAATGAGAGCTGGGGAGGTTGCAGTAAGCACAGCCGGTGGCGTTGTGCACAATGCAGCACAGCTCTCTGTTGCCATGCTGGTCATAAAGAGTACGGCTCTCATCTACTACCTGCCTTTTCTGGTTCTCTCCGGAGCAGTGACAGGCTTCCTGATAGGGATTATTACCAGGTCTCTTATGAAGCGGATGGAGGATGACAGGTTATCTTCCTGAAGAGTCAAGAATGATCTCCCAATAGCCTTTTCTTTTTGAGCCGATTCTTTTCAGGGTGTTACTGCTAACTAATTTTGACTCCAAACTGCCAACTAATTTTGTCCGTGATTGCTAACATCCTTGTCCATTTGTACCCTGCATAAGAAATGACCGGTTTCCCGGTCATCGAATAATCTTCCTCGTTATCGTCTTCGGCGAGTTTTCATCCTTTCAGCAAGGTAGTCATCCCACTCATAACATCTGAGATTAAAGTCATGAATATGAGAGTTGAGAACATTCTCAAAGGTCTCTTCATCGGTATCATTATGAATCGTGTAGA
>CAVHPV010000060.1:0-13672 GCA_963638045.1 Faecalibacterium sp. CAG:74
AACGAAATACAATGCAAAAGGACTATTTCCCTTTCCCTAGGGCTGAACTGTTACGTTCCTCCAGGAGATCCATGAAAAGATGTGTTTTCACATCTGAGGGGAGGCTTTCATATATCTGGGAAGGCTTCATCACACCATGGTTCTTCTTGACCTCTTGTATCAAATAGGAGGGAGTCTTCTTTTTCCTGATAGGTATCATGCCTGCCTCTCCTCAAAGTCAAGCTCCATCCTCAGGCGGTTCAGCTCCGAGTCATACTCACCGACTACAGAAGCAATCTCGCTAAGTTTCTTTCTACAATTGGCATAATCAGAGTTTTCAAGATACTTCTCAGCTTCAGTGAACATATCGAGGACAGTGCGGGGCCTTGATGGCGCCTTCATCGTTGACTCAAGAATTGTATTGGCATCATTGCCATACACTTCGTGCTCCTGGGCCACAGGAGTATCTCTTCCGATTTCAAGTTCCACGAGGTTCTCTTTCCTGACAGAACTTATCACAGAGGGCGAGTGCGATGAGACTATGAACTGCACTTTCGGGAAGATTGATGTGAGAAGGCTCAATATCTCGGACTGCCATTTCGGATGAAGATGGAGATCTATCTCATCAATTATGACTACACCCGGGGTTTCAAGAAGTATACGCTCTCCCAGATTGGGATTCAGCACGCTCATTCTGTATGCAATGTCCCCGACGAGACCCAGTATCACTTTGAAACCATCACTGAAGAAGTCATAAGGAAAGACAAGGTCATCATCACAACTGACTTCCAGAGAGTCATCAGAGAGATTATACCATACCTCATTAACCTTTCCTGAAGGGAATGCCGTGCTGACACTCTTCTTCATCGCGTCCAGCACGCATCCAAGATCATCTGGACAGTCATTGAATTGAACATTATAAAGGGTCTTTGCCCTGAGCCAGTTATACATCTTCTCCGCATCAGTCTCTATGGCCATACAGTCAAGATAGCCGTTCTGCCTCATGAATGATTTTCTGGTGTCACTCCTTCTCTTCTCCTTTGTTTTCCAGAGTCTTGCAGTGGAATAATAGGAGACAATAGGAAGAATAATATCGGAATTACCGCCTCTGAGTGATGACTGGATGCTTTCAACATGACGTATTATCTTCTGGATTCCCCTGTGGCTGGTTCTTCCCGCGGCATTTCTCAGCTCAAGGCACCAGTCCTCCCGGGAGAATTCCATTCCGGCGATCTCCCCGCAGGCACTTATTCTTAGGGGAAGAAGATACTGTTCATCTATTGTATGGTTTATCAGAGTTCTCCTTGTTCTTATGTCACCTCTTGAGATATGGAAGTATGTCTGTCCGTCAAACCCGATGAGATATGCGCTGGCAGCAGAAGCAACAGCTTCCAGGAAAGCTGTCTTTCCTGCACCGTTGTTACCTATCACAACATTGCAATTCCTGTCCAAGACAACACGCATTCTCTCAAAACATCTGAAATTTTCAATCTCTATCTCTCTAATAAACATCTTCCTCTCCTGACGGAACACCAAAGCCGATCACCAACCAGCATGTCTTCTCCTGAGCACTATAACTATAGCACAATTCCATTACATTACTCTTCCATTATTTATATGAAATTTACAGGAATCCCCAAGACAGAAATCAGATAACAACAACCCGAATTTCTCGTCATTCACTTTCTCAGAATCAATAATAGCAGTGTGAAGATGAAGCAAAAACCTGGCAGTTCAAATTTACTGCCAGGTTATAGGACTTAAGAAACAAAACGATGAAGAATAGAATTCAACTTATAACTTCACTGCCAGAGACAGAGCAGTCTCAATCATTTCATTGAACGAGTATTCCCTCTCTTTTCCACTGAAATGCTCACCAGTACTCATGATATCTGAGATAGTGAACATAGAGAGTGCCTCCTTTCCTGATGCGGCAGCATTTGTATAGAGGGCTGCAGTCTCCATTTCAATGCAAAGAATACCCATATTTTCAATTTTTCTGAAGAATTCATCAGAGTAATGGAATGCAGCACCGGAATATACCGCCCCGAGTCTGACAGAGCTGTTGACTTCCAGTACACCCTTGAGAAGTTTCTCTGAAACAGTAGGTGCGAAGGAACCGGGGAATTCAAAATGAGACATAAACCCACTGTCACTTGACGTGGACAAGGCAATGACAATATCACCAAGTTTCAATGAGCGTGAAATACCACCTGCAGAGCCTACCCGGATAATCCTCTCCACATCGTACTCGTTGTAAAGCTCATAGGAATAAATCCCCATCGAGCCGGCCCCCATACCGCTTGCCATAACGGAGAGTGGCATCCCCTTGTAAGTGCCGGTGTACGCATAGGCACACCGGATATCATTAACAAGTTTCGGGTTTTCAAGGTAAGTTGAAGCTATATACTCAGCCCTTTTCGGGTCTCCAGGCATAAGGACGGTCTTTGCTATCTCTCCTTTGACAGCACTGTTATGGATAGTCGGAGTAGACATTACTTCCCTTCTCCCTTGAGAGCTCTCACAAATGTCTCCTGGTATCTTTCGCTGTCAATAGAGACTGCTGTTTCTATCTCAGGGATATGGGTCCACATGAAATGGTCACGCCTGTCAGTTATTGTCATGCCCCTTGTAAGCTGGCTGCCGGTATCGACAACAACATGAACCTTTTCAGTCTTGAGAAGAGTAGGCTCGATAAATGAGCACATGGCGGTAGTATCTATAGGACCGTTGATGAAGAGCCCCTTCTCCTTGATGGTATTATTGCCATCAATATAATCGATAATCTCAAGGGCATATTTTGCTGCTTTATTGCCGATCTTCTTCAGCTCATCCAGATATTTCTCCCCGATATTCACCATGTCAGGATTGAAAGCCACATCAAGGCCGATGGTGACAAGGTTGATTCCGGACTCGTACACAATCTTTGCAGCCTCCGGGTCAACATAAACATTCCATTCACTCATGGGGTTATCACCGGTAGCATTGGTAAATGCATATGGTGAGAATCCATAGGCACCGCCAAGATGAATCACCTGCTTGATCTTATCCTTGATGGAAGGGTCCAGAAGCATGGCTAAAGCAAGATTGGTCAGAGGAGCAGTGCATACAATTGTTATCTCACCCGGATATTTGTTCACGAGTTCGACAATGGCGTTGGCTGCATGCATCTTCTCAGTCTCAATCTTAGGCTCCGGGAAGAAGTGATTGCCAAGCCCATCCTGGCCGTGACAATACGGATCTCTCGGATACTCCCTCACAAGGGGATGTTCCGTCCCCTTATACACCGGTATCTCGGGGTGTTCTATATATTCAAGCACCTTCAACGCATGATTGGCACTGACAGATGCCTTGAAATTCCCGCTTTCACAGGTGATTGCAAGTAAATCAACACTCGGCTCCATTATGGCCATGATAATGCTCACTGAATCATCCGTTCCCGGATCACAGTCATAAATCAGTTTTCTTTTTTCCATTTTATCTCCTTTTTCAACTAACCATTAACTCTCTTATTTGTCAGACACAGTCTTCACAATAACTTCCCTGTTTCTGGGACCATCAAATTCCATAAAGTAAATTCCCTGAGAATGTCCTAAAAGAAGTTTGCCTTCATGGATTATGAGGGGAATCGAGACACCGTAGAGCGATGACTTCACATGTCCTGCCGCATCCTCGGGGGTATCATGCTGATGCTTGAAGTCAACCCTCGTTGGAATAAGACGTCTCGTCTCATCCTGTATATCCTCATGTCCGAGAGTATCCCAGAATGAGGTTATTGTGATTGAAGCTGTAGTATGTGTTGTAAAAAGAATACATACTCCTTCCTCAACACCACTCTCTTCAACTATTCTCTTCACCTCATCGGTGAGTGGGTACATATCATCTTTCTTTGTCCTGAATCTGATGCGCTCTAACATATCACACACTCCTGATTGCTTTTGTATTCACTGTATTGAATGAATCTTCATTTTCATGCCAGATTCCCTTAAAGCCTCTGCTGTACTCTTCATTGAGATTCTCAGCACACCTTGCAACAAGGAGAGCCGGCACAACCCACTCCATAAACGGGGACAGAAATGAGAACGGCATTTTGTAAAGAGTAATTTGCGCCCCTTTTATATCTTTCCTGGTATCGGTGACAGCAAGATATCTCCTTCCCATTTCGTCCATCCTGGAGAGTATTTCATCTGTCCTTGATTCTGCTTCACACCCCGACGGAGAGAAAACAGTCACAGGCACAGTATCGACAGATCTCAGGAAATAGTTAGTATGGAACCAATTCTCGCTGTTGGAATATACACATGGGATACCGCATGCCTCATACCATTTGGCATGGGAGTACCAGGAAACTCCCCACTCGGGTCCTGAGCCTATCGCCTCCGCAGCTGTGATATCCCTAAAGGAATCGGCATAGCTCTCCACATTTGATGAGATAGCATCAAGGTTATCTCTAAGCCACACCATACCTTCCTTCATGCCACAGAAGCATTTCTCACGATCTTCCATACTGAACTTAAGCCTGACTGTTCCCATTCTCAAGGCAAGAAGATAAAGAGAAAGAAGAATCATGAAGAAACTTCTGCTTCCCGGAGCCGATGGTGCTTTCGGAATTGAAATGTCAACTACCCTTTCAACTGCCTTCGCAAGCGGGGAATCAAGATTTGATGTTATTCCGACTGTGAGTGCATTGTGCTCTCTCATCCAGGAGACCGCTTCAACTGTCCTTTCGGCACACCCGGAATTACTTATGGCAATTACGAGTGGATCGAGGGGAGACTCCCCTACCCATTTCATTTGCTCATAGCAGACAAGATCAAATGGGTCGACAACACTAACCGGTATTTGCAGCATTTTTTCAAAAGTATTCTTCACAGCAAGGGCTGCGGCATATGAGTCACCGCTCCCAATGAGGAAAACTTTCTTCACAGAGTACATCTCAGGTGTTGTGATAATATCGTGAGTCTCCTCCTCAATGCGTTTGAAAGTCTCATCGAAGAGTGAGGGGATTGAATATACCTGCTCTTTCAAATTGTTCATATTTACTTATTTCTCCTTATATAAATCAAAAGCTTCTTTCTCAGCCTCAGCTGTAATTGTCCTGTTAAAACTCTGAGGTGGGCCGAATTGGGCAAGAACATAGGATGCGGCAACAGATGCCAGCGTTGCTGCTTTTATGGGGGAATACCCCTCGCCTATTCCGTAGAGGAATGCCCCAGAGGACGCATTACCGCATCCTGTTGTGTCGACAACCTTCCTTGACAGGCACGGCCCGACATAGGTAACAGTCCCGGTTTTCCCATCAAGGACGACTGCGCCATCCTTTCCTCTTCTTACATATGCAATATGCTCCAGTCTTCTCATAAGAGAGTCCAATGCGTCTTTCTCATTGTCCGTTCCATAGAGCAAACAGAGCTCATGCCTGTTGATTGAAAAGATATCAACAAAGGATAGGCATTTTTCAATATCCTCCCTGTTCTCCTCTGTGCATGCATCCTCACTGATTTCCCACATAAAAGAAAAATCATGAATGGACTTCAGGTATTTCATTTCATCCAGAAACATCCTGTCATAATGCCTGAATGCATATATTCCTCTTGTGCCGTAGTCAAGAAATCTGCTCACTTCATCGATACTCGGGTCACTCTTTCTGAACTCCCAGAGCCCTGTCGAGGGAGTATCTGTCCTGTCATCCTCTTTTCTGTAATCAACAGTAGTAACAGAATCTTTACAGCGTTCAACAAGACCTTCTGTATGTACACCGTTTCTCACATACCAGTCTTTGTGCATCTTGAAATAGGACGGCCCCACACCTCCCGTGACAATCACATCCTCAGTGTAGAGTCTGACTCCGCAAAGTGCATAAAACCCTGCGCCTCCCATCACGTGTTCATGGTAGGTTCCGTCACTCAGGTAAACATTATCTGTTGTCACGCTTGCAGCAATAATATATCTCATAAAAGATTACTCCTGACTATGAAATCATCTATAAACATCGATCCGCAATTGATTATGAAGCCGGCCCCGCCGGAAGGAAGACGCCAATCCTCATCTTCTGCAAAGAGAAGCAACTCTCCCGAAACGTATAACTCAAGTTTATTTCCTGAGACAGAGAATTTTGTATTGACTCTCTCAAACTCCCCATATTTAAACTCGGTTTCAGAGAGTACAGTAACCGTGTCATCAATCCTCTTGACAATCTTAACCCTCTTCCCACCTTCAAAAAGAGCAGCATAATACCTTCTGTGGCCTCTTACCCTGGTAACAAGCCCGCCTGACTGATGGAGTGAGAAAGAAAGATTCGATTCCACCGAGTAATTCTTCCAGTCCCTTGTACCTATTGTCGCCAGTCCATTTTGATTTGCATGGGAGATGACATATGTGTGATTAAGGTTAGGAGTGAAATTCTTTGCAGACGGCACAAACATCCGCTTCCAGAAAGGTGAGAGGTCCCACATATCCCTCATCATGATTCCTCTTTGCTCAAACGAGAGCGGAGCATTATCCCAGGAGACATATTTAACCTGAACCTTCCCGGTAACTCTTTTTTCAGCATAGAACGAGAAGCCGAAACGGAGGATAGGCATACCGCCAAGGGAGGGGATCTGCCACACATCCCTGTTGAGCCCGTCTTTGAGCTCATACCTCTCCCCCACTACCCTTTTAAGGGCATTGTCCCTGTCTGTATACCATACATATGGCTCCACAGAGACAGGAGAGCCGTCACCTTTTATCTCATACTCAACACGCTGTGTCTCATAAAGAGAGGGACTACCATACATTTCATATGCATTAAAGTCTTCCTTCACGTCAAAAAAGGTCGGAGTGCTCAAAGAAAACGGAGTTCCCTTTGCAAGTGTTCTGAAATCAATTGTCAGCCCCTCTCCGTCCGG
The DNA here is from genome assembly GCA_963638045.1 of Faecalibacterium sp. CAG:74. Lineage (GTDB taxonomy): Bacteria > Spirochaetota > Spirochaetia > Sphaerochaetales > Sphaerochaetaceae > Ornithospirochaeta. The sequence continues at coordinate 6,870 of CAVHPV010000060.1, forward strand.
ATTAGATATAGTGGCTACCTCATTGTGGTTATCAGCAACATAAGGACAGGGCTGGAACCCCTGGAAAGAATATGGATACTCGAACTCAAATCTGTGTCTGAACTCCTTTTTCTCCCCATTTATTGCATCATATGCATCAACAACCTTTCTTGCCTCATGGGTTATGGTTGTAAAACACTCTCCACCGTCTGATGAGACGACTATCAACCTGTCTGCAACCGGTGTTATATAATCAGCACCTTCATTCAGGCCATCAAGCCCAAGCCTGATTCCGTTATACATCCCGATGTTTCCGGCATTGCAATCAGTGTCCCATGCGGCAGATGCGCCGAACATGACAGAGCGTGCAAAATCATCACCGCCATAAAGAATTCCTGCCAGTACCATTGCATGGTTAGTTTCGAAGGGACAGGGACCGAGGAACTTATCATAGCCGTAAAGGCTGTCAATGTTCTCTTTGATCTTACGCCAATTGTTCTCACTTGCCGTAATATTCTCAACAGTCTCGACTAGTCTCATCAGCTCCGGTGACGATATGAACCTCTTTCCTTCCTTGAAGATTTTAGAGTTATCCCTTTCTGTGAAGGCAAGAGCCTCAAGAGCTGCAAGAAAGCATGCACCTTCCTTTGCAATACCGTCATGGGAGACACTTACAGCCTTATCAACAAGGGACACAGCCCTTTCCGGATCCCCTGGGCACATAAGAGCATATTCCTCCATGAAGATCTGGCTACCAATCTGGGTTGCCATAACTTTTCCGTTTCTCTTAATGGAGCCACTTTCCGGTGCCTTGATTCCATCCCTCAGGTTCAGGTAGGCAGTATGCTCTGTGCTGTTGCCCTTACCTCCCCACCAGAGGATTGTCCTATCCTCAATAATGTAATTGAGCCATGTGTTCCCGATATCCTCAGCTTTGAGTGAAAGGGAATACCCATTATCCTCCATAGCTCTGAAGAATGTGCTTGTGCCGGAAAGATCATCATCGGCGACAATTAAGGGAATACCAAGGTCTTTATTGACATAGTTCCAGATCTCACCATATCTTTCCTGAATTGCTTTGTATGTCCATCCCTCGACAGGACGCCCGAGATACACTCCTATCGCCTTACCGAGGAGGCCCGCATAAACTTTATTCCTAAAAACAGTATTCATCTAATTATCCTTTCACAGAGCCGGAGACAAGTCCGTCAACAAAATAACGCTGTAAAACTACAAAGAGTATTATCACAGGAACAATCAATATAGCCGCGGCAGCCATGTTTATCCCCTGGTCAGCAGCAGAGTGAGCCCCGTTGAGGGACATGAGTGAGAGCATTGCTGTGAAATTCTTCTTTCCCTGGAGGAATGTGGCAGTTACAAGATACTCATTCCATGAGTTCAACCACGTAATAATGGTTACAGTGATAAGCCCGGGAGAAACCAACGGAAAGACTATCTTATTCACGGTCGTCATAGTTGAGGCACCATCAATAATAGCAGCTTCCTCAAGTTCCTTCGGAATACCAAGAAAGTATGTTCTCATTAACGTAATAGCCAAAGGCAGCGAGCACGCGGCATTAATCAATGAAACGGCAAAGTGGTTGCTCAAGAGCTTATGCTTTGCATAGAAGGAATAGAGGGGAACAAGAAAGAGCTGGACAGGAACTGTCATACTGATCATGAAGTACAAAAGGATAACTCCCGTCCCCTTCAAATTCCTCTTTGAAAGAGCATAGGCAGCAAGCGTACTGAAGAGGATTACAACAATACAGGTCGAGCCTGTGTACTTGATGCTGTTCCACAAGGATCGGGCCATATCGGTACTCTTCCATGCCTTGACGTAGTTGTTAAACCCGGCAGAGAACCCGATGGAAAGCGGATTACGGATTATCTCATCATGGTTCTTGAAGCTGTTAATCACGACCATAAGAATGGGAAGAAGAGAAATTATGCAAAAGATAATGAGGACAATCACCGAAAACACTGAACCTGCTTTCTGCTTTTGTTTTGTGTTCATTAATTGTTTTCCTCCTTCTTGCTGCTGCGAACGTAAAGCAAAGATGCCACAAGTCCGAGAAGTGTCATAACAAGCGAAACAGCAGATGCCATACCGTACCTGAAGCGGGAGAAGGCATACGAGTATGCAACAGTACCCAACACTTCGGTAGAGTTGGCAGGACCGCCTTTTGTTAGAAGATATACATAGTCATAGACAATGAATGACTGGATTATCAAAAGAGAGAGAAGGAGCTTTACTGTCGGCATTATGTTCGGGAGAGCCACATACCTGAAAATCTGGAACCCAGATGCTCCTTCAATGCGTGCAGCCTCTATCTGTTCATTAGGAATCTGTCTGAAGGCTGCGACAAGAACAATTGCCAGGAATCCCCAATAACGCCATATACTCACACCCTCAACGCCGAAGAGAGCTGTAGAGGTGTTGGCAAGAGGAGATGTCAGCGAGAGCCCGAACGTCTTATTCAAGAAGCCGATTACACCGCTTACCGGGCTGAAGACCATATTCAGCCAGATTATCGCATTGGCAACAGGTGCGATAATGTACGGAATCATATAAGAGGAAAGAAAGAATGTCGTTCCCTTCTTTCTTGTATAGATGACATAAGATACAAAGACGGCCAGCAGCATCGGAACAGTCAAGTAGACAGCCAGCCATTTGAAGTTGTTCAAAAGTGCCTTCTTGAAGACACGGTTTGAAAATAGCTCAATAAAATTCTGAAAGCCCACGAATGTCTTTGTGGAGCTCATTCCGTTCCAGTCAGTAAATGCCGTAACAACGGTCTCTACCGCAGGTACAGCGATGATGCTGCAACTCAGGATGAGTGCAGGAAGGATCATAACATAGTACAACCAATTTCTTTTCACATATAATCGAGCTTTCATTCCAGAATCCTCATCAAAGTCTACCCGCAGTCAAAACTGCGGATAGAACATAAATCAAACTTATTTTCCCGGCTCCGGTACAGGAGGAACAAGGTTCTGAGCCTGTTCGCGGGCAAACGCCTCATCCATGGAGGAGAGAAGCTCAGAGGCACTCATCTCGCCCAGCCATACGGAGTCGATATTGCACACGATATCGAAAGTCTCAGGAGGAATATATGAAGAGCAATAGTAGCCGAAGTTGCCCTTATCAATTGCTTCACATGCAATCTTCAAAGACTCAAGATAGTTCTTTCCAAGTCCTGAAGAAGAAGATGTATCAACATCGCTCAGGTTCTTGAGAGGAACTCCCCAATAACCCGGCCATACTTGAGAAATCTCGGAAACGAATTCAATTGACATAAACATATCGAGGAACTCAGCGCAGACGTCCTTGTTCTTTGAGTTTGCGTTGATAGCAAGAATGCCGGTAGCTCCAAGAGAATAAGCAACAGGAACACCGTCCCTTCCTGACGGGATCGGAGCCATCTTGATGAAGTCAGCTTTGTCATAATCGACATATTGCCCGATATTCTGGATGAACTTGACAGGGCCGAAGAAGAAAGGAGCCTTTCCATCAACGAGAAGCTGTGCAGCCTCACCCCAGTCAATCGTCAAATAGTCAGAGCAGAGATATCCCTTCTGATACCATTCAGCAGACTTCTCGACAGCCCATTCCATCCACTTGCTGTCCCACTTCTGCTCGCCTGTGAGACACTTGTACATCTCTTCCGGTCCTGCAAAAGATGTGAAGAACATTGTGGAGTAGTCCTCGTTTGTAGCTTTCCATCCCTTAGCACCGGTAACAGAAGCATACATACCCTTAGCCATGGCTTCATCCATGATTGCCTCAAGCTCATCGATAGTTGTCGGGACAGACCATCCGTTCTCCTCGAGAACCTTCTCGTTATAAACCATTGTGATATAGTTGAGTCCCATAGGAACAGAATAGAGATGTCCATCGACAGAAGAGGAATCATACATAGGCCCGATAAGCTTATCCTTCCAGCCATACTTCTCGGAATATTCAGTAAGATCAGCATACTTTCCGCTCTGGATATAAACAAGCGACAAAGACGGAGATGATTCGTATACGATATCCGGTCCCTCACCTGCAGCAAGAGCAACTGCTATGTCGGAATTGACCGAAGGTCTGTATTCAATTGTAAGCTCATAGTCAGGGTGAGTCTCGTTGAACTTATCTACAAGAACCTCCTGCAGGGCAGCCTGATTGCCTTCATGTGTTCCCCAGAACCACATTGTTATAGGAGTCTTTCCAGATGCTGTTTTTGACTCGCTTTCTTTTGCTCCTCCGGCAAAAAGGGAAAGAGCCATAAGGGTTACCAGACAGAAAACTAATAGTTTTTTCATAAATAACGCTCCTTTTCACGTGTTTAAACGTTTAATCTTTCCTCATAATATTCCAATTTTTCCTGTTGTCAATAACATTTTTGAGCGATATCTCATCATTTTCACGCCGGAATCTCCCGATTATATATAAAAATCTCCCTCATGTTAGAACGTTTAATCAAATTCACAGTTGCTTTCTTGAAAAACCCGTAATACAATATTTTTCTGGACGGAATTACAGATGAAAGTCACAGTTAAGGATATAGCCAATGAAACTCATTTCTCTATAGCAACGGTCTCTCTCGCCCTTTCGGGAAAACCCTCCCGCATTTCAGAAGAGACAAAGAAAACTATTCTCAGCGTCGCAGAGAGAATGAACTATAAGCCCAATTATATTGCACAGTCGTTGGTGACCAGCCGGTCATACACAATCGGCATGATAGTTCCGAACTTCTCAGACCAGATTTTCACATCCTTTGCTTCCGGGCTGGAAGACTATGCCCAGAAAAAGAAATACAGCACCTTCATATGCAATTCCTCTGACAATGTTTCAAGATGCATCTCTCAAATAAACATACTTGAATCACGTGGAGTTGACGGAATGGTCATAATACCTCCCGCTACAATAAATACAGATCCGTTGAAGAAGACATTCTGTGACACCTTAGAGAAATCGGGACTACCATATGTTCTTGTTGACAGAGCTGTCCATGATCTCTTTCATGACTATGTTGCTTCCGACAATATCTACGGAGGAGAACTTGCCGGAAAGCACCTTAAGGAACTCGGACACTGCAAGATAGGAATAATTGCCGGCCCCGAAGAGGAATACGGAACAATCAAAAGACTAAAAGGATTCATGAAGGTCTTCGAGGACACGTCAGACTCTGAAATCAACATATATTACAGCGATTACACGGCAGACGGAGGATACACCTCAGCAAATAGACTCCTTTGCGAGCACAATGTAACAGCAGTCTTCGCACTCAATGATATGATGGCCATAGGTGCCTACAGGGCAATAGGTGAAAAAGGGATGAAGATCCCGGAAGATATATCGGTAATAGGATTCGACAATAACCCGGTATCTCCTCTCGTAGCACCGCCCCTCACCACAATAAGCCAGCCATTCAACACAATAGGAAACCATGCCTGCGAGCTACTTCTTGAGAGAATAGACGATCCAAACAAGAAGAATTGCGACTACTTCTTCTCCCCTTCAATTGTAGTCAGAGAATCGACAAGAAAGATCGAATCCAAATAGTAAAGGCAAATATGAGTTTTGCTAAGCTGCTCTTCCTCCTGGAGATATAATGTATGACCAGAAAGAACAGGATTTTAGCTATTCCAAGGCCATGCCCCACAGAAGTAGAAAAGAGTCTCACGCTGGAAGATTACAAGGCAAGAGAAGATGCCCTTGACAGGCTCTTCAACGATTACGCGCCCAGGAACGAAGACATTGAGGATGTGTTGATCAAAGTGTCTGCATTGAATGATTTCTACAGTACCAACATCTAGCAAAGCACACCAAGGAAATGCAGAATCTGAACAAGTGCCTCAATGAAGGAAACATCTCTCTTGTTGATAATCAATGGGAAGGAGCGAAATTTCTACTCATTTGCCTCAAAGTATTGCAGCCACCACAATCCAGATAGTTTTCCTATCTATGATGCTTATGTCGATAAGATACTTGCTTACTTCAGAGATCTTAAGAATACAGATGGAAAGAGCTTCGCCACCTTTACCAATAAGGCTCTCAAGGACTATACGAAATTCACAGAAGTCATTATCAAATTCAGAGACGCCTATGCCCTCAAGCAGATAGACCGATATCTCTGGATAACAGGAAAGAAGTATCTCCCGAAAAAGTACAGCAAATAGCACTTGTAGCGAGGGTCACCAAGAGCCCCGCACCATATATATTCAGAACAAGTTACCCACAAACAGAGGGGAGGTTTTCCTTACACTCATCAGAGACTCGGCAATCACAGTCTCATCACCTTTGTAGTAATACCAGAGCATATGGTCAAAGATCTCCCTCGTGACATCCAGCCCCTTAATTATGTTAATCCTCTCAATTATCCTACCGATAAGAGCGTGGTAATCCTCATAGGTATTGATCCTCCCCTTCTCGCTCTTTTTTCTCCCCCTCTCAATCGATATCGTCGACTTCTTTGTAGCCACGTATCTCTCACCAAGGTAATTCCAGGCATAGTACGGGATAGTATCTTGAAGGACACTGTCATATATGGAGTAGTTGTCCAAACCCCACTTATATCGGGAGACATATGTACAGAACTTCGAGGCAAAGGAAGGCTTGTACATTCCCTCACATGCTTGAGCAAGATAATCGACAAGCGACAAATCCCCCGCTTTAATCCTTTGCTCGATATTCTCTGTCCCATATATCCTCTCCGCCATATTACTGGCCCCCTCGTTGTCACCCTTATTTGTCCCGGAAGAGTGAAGATGGGTGGAGTTCTCCTGGGTTTAGGACTTAAGTAGCATCCACATTAGAATAACTATAGCCGGGACAA
>CAVHPV010000061.1:0-13606 GCA_963638045.1 Faecalibacterium sp. CAG:74
TACCTCCACGGTTCCAGTGGGAGAAAATGTGTTACCTAAACGTGCACCAGATCACCTAAAATATGGGATGCCGTTAGATTTGAGGTGGATAAAAGATCTGAACCAGGTCAATTTATTTTGACAGGATCAGCAACTCCTATAGATCAGAATGAAATTCACCATTCAGGTATCGGAAGAATATCTCGCATGATGATGAGGCCGATGTCTCTCTATGAGTCAGGAGATTCTTCCGGAGAGGTTTCTTTGGAAGCTTTGTTTAACTCGGATGATGATGTTTTTTCCAATACTGGTGCTGATATAGATGAAATTACATATCTCATATGTCGTGGCGGATGGCCTTCGATATTAAATTTAAGTCGTGAAAAGGCATTATTTGTTGCACGTGAATATACAGATGGTCTTATTGAAACAGATCTTAAAAAATCTATTGGTCAAAAATTCAGCAAAGATAAGATGGCTGGACTTTTAAGATCGTACGCAAGAAATATAGGAACCCGGATTAAATTTGAAGAGATAAATAAAGACGTTGTTTCCTTAGATGGGATTTCTCTCTTTGGTACTAATTCATTATATAACTATATCAATGCTCTTAAGGATTCTTACATTATAGAAGACATTTCCTCTTGGAATGCAAATTTAAGAAGTAAAACAATAATCAGATGTACTCCGACAAGATATTTCGTTGACCCATCCATTGCTGCGGCTGCTCTCGCAATTGGGCCTAATGATTTAGTAAATGATATCAGGACACTTGGATTCTTTTTTGAGAATATGGTAATTAGAGATCTCCGCGTATATGCAGAAAGCTTAGATGGTAACGTTTATCACTACCTCGATAATACCAATCTTGAATGTGATGCAATCGTACATTTGAAGAATGGCAAATACGGGCTTATCGAAATAAAACTAGGAGGAGAAGAGAATATAGAAAAAGCTGCACATAATTTAATTAGATTAGAGCAAAAGATAGATGAGGATAAGATGAATAAGCCTTCATTCAAGATGGTTATTATAGGTGTTGGTTCGTTTGCATATAAACGCAACGATGATGTCATTGTTGTTCCAATAACTTCGCTAAAAAATTAGAATACTTTCTATCTATTTAAATTAAGAAATATCGAAAGGAGAAAACATATAACATGATAGATGATTTCTTCTAAAAAGATCGGGGCTGCCGAGGTAGATAAACTAAGTCAGTCCATATGGAATGAGAGAATCGGGTCTGTGTTGTAAATCTTCGTATTATAAATATTGTTGTATGACGTAAAGCTACAGGAGACAACAAGATATATGTTCACAGTATAGGAGCCAGCTGTGTAGTCCACTATATCGGAAGTGGAAGCAGCCTGCGTAAAGATCTTGTCTCCAACCCGCTGTATTCCTGAATAAAGAGTTGTGCCTGAAGAGTCAGAGAGTGTGAGAGTATTCTCTGATGTGTCATATGAAAGAGTGAGAGTTTCAGATGAAACCTCGTTCCCCATCAGATAGTTAAAAGTACTCCCCTCTCTCGTCAGTTGATAGAGTGAATACTGTTTTTCACCAGATGTATAGTCACAAATAGGATTTTCAGATGTTATGATACTTCCGCTTGTCTCACTGGCAAAATTTGTATCAAAAGTATTTCTAAGAGATTTATAAGCAGAATCCTGGTCGCCTGATGAAATTGTATAGAAGAAATAGAGGGTTGGGGAACTGTCCCTGAGTTCGTTTCTTACGGTATCGCTCAAAGCAACAGTGAATGTTCCTGAGGACGAATCTTTTGTAATGGTAACGTCACTCGAATTCGGGACGTAGACGTTTGGTATTCCGCATGAGAATAAAAGAATAAGGGCAGTGATAATGATGAAAAATATTTTTCTTTTCCTCATCTGCACTACCCTTCCCTTTTAAAGAAATCTTCTCCAAGCAATCAATTGTTTACTTTGAGCTGGGAGATTCTGCTCTTTGCAAGCTTAGCATATTCACTTGAGCTCTCTTCGAACTCGCCGACAAGCTGCTCATAGATTGAGATTGCAAGAGCCTTGTCGCTCTCCTCTGTCAATCTAGCTGCATTAAAGAGTGCACGCGAAGCATAAACACCTACAACGCCATACTCGGAGAACACTCTGTTGTAGAGGTCGAGAGCACCCGTCTTGTCGCCGGACTCCTCAAGTGCAACAGCCTCTGAATAGAGAGCAACCTGACCAAGGTATGTGTTCTTCTGTGCCTGGTAAACTGCCTCATACTTAGCTGCAGCATCAGCATAATTGCCGTCAGCATAATCAATCTCTGCAAGGATAATCTCAGCCTTTGCCCCGGCATATTTCTTCAAACCGGATTCAGATACTAGAGCTTTTGCAGAAGACTTCACACCATCAAGCTTCTCATCATATCCTTCAGTGTCTGCATCCATAACCTTATATTCACTATAAGATGTTTCAAGTGTTGCAAGCTCACTATCAAGACTGCTTGAACCGTTTCCGCTCACCAGGGTGATAACCAATGCAATCACGATTACTACAACGACAGCTATGCATGAGTAGATAATAAGGTTCTTATGAGTTGAAATCCAACCTTCTGTCTTATTGACAAGAACTTCATTAGCAGAAAGGTTTTTTTCTTTTTTATTAGCCATTACTTTTCCTTTGAGAAAGCGGAGTAATAACAACTCCGCCTTCCCTGCACTATAAATTCAGATGATTAGTTCTTATTCTTCAGCATCTCTGCGAACGGGTTATAAGTATCATCATCCTCTTTGGTGTCTGCCATGTATTTAGCCATCTCAGATTCCTGGCTTCTTCTGATCATTTCCTTGATTGAGAGACCAAGCTTCTCAGCTCTCGGGTTAATTTCAGTAATCATTGCTGTAATAGGCTCACCGATCTTTTCCTTGTAGCTTTCAAGAACAGAGTCCTTGTACTCTTCATCTGGTCCGACAAGATTGAACTTGCTGATAAGTCCCTCAATGTCCCCGATGACTTTGACGAAAACACCGAAGTCAGTTACAGATGAGATTGTCCCTGTGATTGTAGAGAACTTTGAATATTCCTTTGCAAGTGTATCCCAAGGATTACCACTGAGCTGCTTGACAGAGAGTTTGATTCTCTTGTTCTCAGGTTCAACCTTTGAAACAACAACTTCAACAACATCGCCTTCCTTGCAGAACTGGTCCATAGACTTGATCTTCTTTGTCCATGAAACATCATCAAGGTGGAGGAATCCATCTATTCCATCTTCAAGGTTGATGAATGCACCAGAAGATGTGACTTTAACAACCGGTCCCTTAACGGTCTTTCCGACAGGGAATCTCTCAAGAATTGAATCCCATGGATTTTCCTCAAGCTGCTTGAGTCCGAGGGAAACTCTCTTGTGGTCGAGGTCCCATCCGAGAATCTTTGCTTCGACAACATCGCCAATCTTGCAGAAATCCTTTGGGTTGGTGATTTTCTTTGTCCAGCTGAGTTCGGAAACATGTGCAAGGCCCTCGATGCCCGGCTCGATTTCAATGAAGATACCGAAGTTAGCTATCTTTGTGACCGGCTTCTTAATAACGTCGCCGATCTGATATTTCTGGTCGAATGTTGACCACGGATCCGGCTCCATAGCCTTGAGAGAGAGATTGATCTTCTGTGTCTCAGGGTCGATGTTGATAAGCTTAAGCTGGATAATCTGTCCCTTCTTCACAAATTCCTTTGGTCTTGTGACGTGTCCCCATGACATATCGTTGAGGTGCAGAAGACCATCGAATCCACCGAGATCAATGAAAGCACCAAAAGATGTGAATGACTTAACAACGCCCTGTACTACATCTCCAACCTGTGCTGTCTCGAAGAACTTCTGTCTGTTCTCCTTGATTCTCTGCTCGAGGTATTCTCTTCTTGAAACAACGCTCTTGAGCTTTGTTCCGGAGTGGAACTTGTCAATGATGAAGAAGTCTGTCTTGCCAATCAGCTCTTCAGGGTTCTCCACTCTGACGACATCAGCCTTTGACAGCGGGCAGAATCCCTTATAGTCTGCTCCGAGGTCAACCTCATAACCACCCTTGATTGTTTTGATAAACTTACCAAGGACAGGTGTTCTATCTTCACTTGCCTTTTTGAGAGCTTCTGTCTTTTCCTTTGCTTCTGCTCTCTTCTTTGAAACAACAACCTGGCCGCGACCATTGTCGAGCTTCAGAATTGTCAAGGCAACCTTATCTCCGATTTTCGGGAGTTCAATAAACTCATCAACTGGAACTTGTCCCTCTGACTTGTATCCGATGTCAACCAGGACAGTCTCGTCATTTGTCTGTACTACAGTACCGGTTACGATCTGACCGACTTCTAATTCTGGAATTGACATAAGATGCTGTTCTAAAATTGACTGCATCACTGATTCCTTTTCCATGCCACTTTCTCCTACTACTAAATTACCACGCTCAATGCTTTTGCATAGCAGAGTAAACTTTCTCACAAACAGCATCTATAGTCAAGTTAGTGGTGTCAACATAAATGGCATTTTTTGCTTTTTTGAGTGCTCCTACAGGCTTCTCCATGTCATTTTTGTCCCTTGCTTTTATTGATGCAAGAACTTCTTCATATGTAACCCCGCTTTGCTCTCTGGCACGCCGTCTTGCTCTTTCTTCAGGGGAAGCGTCGAAGTAGAACTTGTACTCTGCGTCCGGGAAGATGACGGTCGTAGTGTCTCGTCCTTCCGTCACAATATTCATGTTCTTCGCAAGCTTTCTCACCTGTCCTGTAACCTTCTCTCTCAGCCTCGGGTCTGATGAGACCGGGGAGCAATATCTGTCAACAAGCGGAGTATGGAGTCTATTCTCAACATTCACCCCATTGAGGCATATATTGCCGTCAACGACACTCAGTTCTGTTTTGTTTGCTGTGTCAAGGACACTGTCTTTGTTTAGTGGATCAAGCCCCTTTTCAAGCTGTGCCAGGGTATATGCCCTGTAAAAGGAGCCGGTGTTGAGGAAATACCATCCCTTCTCCTTTGCTATTCTTTGTGCTATCGTGCTTTTCCCGCTTCCGGCAGGTCCGTCAATTGCCAAGACCATTTATCTTTCCCCTTCCTTTCTCTTTGAAACATTTCTAACCTTCTTAGGGTTTACTGTCTTTGAGTTGTTCTTGCCGCTGAGGAGCCCTTTTACCTCCTCGTCTTTGAGATTACGCCACTCTCCCGGCTCCATATCTGCGAGTTCTACACAACCTATTCTGATGCGTGTAAGTGATTTCACATCATAGTTCAGGAAGGAAAATATCTTTCTTATTTCTCTGTTTTTTCCTTCCGTAAGTGTAACCTTTATGTAATCCTTTGTTCTCGGAATGAGATCGTATCTCCTGATTCTGTATGGGATTGGCTGATCTATGTAGATTCCGTCAAGCGCTCTGTTGAGGTCGTCTATGTCGACAGGTCTGTTGAGCTTCACCAGGTATTCCTTCTCAACTTCATATTTCGGGTGCATCATCCTGTTTGCAAAGTCCCCGTCATTTGTGAAGAGAAGTATTCCCATTGACTCCTTGTCAAGTCTCCCTACATTGAAAAGAAGGTTGTTGTCCCTTATACCAATGAGGGAGCGTGCATACTTCTCCTCATTCGGGTCGTAGTTGGTGCATACATATCCCTTTGGTTTGTTAAGAGCTATATAGTACTTTTTCATTGGGAGTTCTATCGTGTCTCCATCGACCTGGACGATATCATCCTCCATTACTTTGAAGCCCTGTTCCCTGATTGTTCTGTTATTCACCATCACACGTCCCTGTGCGATAAGGTCTTCACTTGCCCTTCTGCTTGCCACTCCGCATTTGGCCATATATGCCTGCAATCTCATCGGAAATAAAGTATTATCACTGTCCATCAAATAAATCCCCTTCTGGTTCTTTCATGAATTTAAGTCTGTCGGCTTCACTGAGTTTCGGAAGCTCTGCTATTGATTTGAGTTTGAACTCATATAAAAACTTTCTTGTCGTACAATACAGGCAGGGATGACCGGGTTTGTCTGCCCTTCCGTTCACTTTAATATAATCCCTCTCCCTGAGAAGTCTCACGATGCTGTCGGACTGTATTCCCCTGATTTTGTCTATCTCAGATCGAGTTATTGGCTGGGAGTAGGCAACTATTGAGAGTGTCTCTAGAGCAGCCCTGCTGAGTCTTCTATCAACCTTTCTACCGTAACTCTGTCTGAGACGGGGATATAACTCCGGAACCGGCTGGAATGAGTAGAGGTCCTCCTCTTCAAAAAGAAGGAGGCCGGAGTTCCTGTCCTGGTACTCATCTTTGAGTTCTCTGAGATAGTCGGGAATTTCCTCCTCTCTTACTCCTGTCAGGTCACTTATCCTCTTGAGAGAGAGTGGAGTGTTTTCGATAAAAAGTACAGCTTCGATTATTTTTGCACCATCACTTAAAATATCACCAGTCATCGTCATCTCCCAAATCAATATCGTCCTCAAGACCCGTAAATTCGTCAACGGGTTTCTCCTGATCTTCTTTCTCCTCTCTCTTCTCTCTTTCTTTGTCTATGAGATCATCAAGCTTCATCTCGGCTTCCTTCGTCAGGATTGAGAAATCCTCAACATCACCGAGGTTCTCTCTTTCATATTCATCGGCCTCTCTGTCGTACTCATCAATAAGTGAAGGATCCCAGTCCTGCGGTCTTTTTGTTATATAAATCCTCCCCCATTGGGTATCCTGCCTGAAGAGTATTGTATGGTCTTTTGCTGCTTCAAGTATTGAGAGGAAAGAGCATATTACATGCAATGGATTTGAAGGATCAACTATAAGATCATCTATTGTTATCTCATCCTTGTCTTCAAGAAGTTCGCTCATGAGAGCCCTCTTCTCCTTGACTGAAACACTTTGGTAAATATTGAATATCTTGCTTGGCGGAGTTTTTGCGAGTATATCACGGAAGGTTCTGAATAAATCAGAAAGTGTTACGTCCTTGAAGAGTTCCTTGTCTTCAAAGGGAATGGCAAAAAGATTTTCCGGCCTGTCTATATAGAGTCTTCCTCCCTTGTCAACTCCGGTGAGGAGATCCGTGTACTTTTTGTACTTCTGATAATCAATAAGCCTATCGACAAGATCCTGTCGCGGGTCCTCATACTCTTCATCCAGCGTTGTCTCCTGAGGAAGTAGGAGCTTAGTCTTTATGTATAACAGCTCTGCTGCTGTCCTGTAAAAGTCTGCCAGGTCCGATATGTCTGTTTTATTCTTCTCGATATATTCAAGAAACTGTTCTGTTATAAGGGAAATCGGAAGATCATATATGTTGGCATCATTCTTGCTTATAAGAAAGAGAAGAAGGTCCAGTGGACCGTCAAAGTCTTTCTTGTCACTGAGTATCCCAGGGACATGAAAACTTGTCTGTTCTTTTCTTTCCAGAAGTGCATCGAAATTGTCTGCCATGACCCGATTATATTTGAAAAGAGTTTACTTCCTCAACCTTCGATGGAAAAAAACAGCTGCCACCAAATAACCTGATGACAGCTTGTCCTTTTTTTCTTTCTTTCAGAATCAGAAAGCATATGTAGCGCCAAGATACGGGCGGAGCATGAAGCTCTTTGTCTTGTAAGTAGATTCAGCAAGTTTGGTCTGTCCAATAACGAAAGAGTTGGAACTGTCTTTGAGGATCTCAGCATTGTTGTAGAAGAACCATGCTCCACTTACCCCAAGGTTGATATAAAGGTTCTTTGCGGCCTCATAAGAGAGTTCAGCTGCAGCATTTACGCCAAGTGCGAGATTCTTTGCTTTCTTGTCAACATCCTCTGTTCCTGTCTTAAAGACATAACCTGTCATAAGCTCAGCTCCTGCAAGTGCGGAGAGGTTGAGTTTCTTGCTTAATGCAATTGTATATTTTGCATCAAGGGCAAAATTCCATGTAAGGCCGGACTTTTGTTCTGTTGAGAATTCCTTGTATTCTCCATCCTTTGTTACTTTGTAGTATGGCTTACCGGCAAACATCATTCCTGCTGTTCCTCTTATTCCCCAGAACTCATCGAAATTATATTCTGCTGTAAGAGCTCCTGCAAAACCATTGTTCTTATAGACTGTGGTCGACTCAGTGGTTGTACCAAGAACCTTGCCTGTTCCGACACTCTTGTTCCAGTCAAATCCCCATCCGAGCTGTGCTCCGAGCCTGAATCCGCCGTCTTTTGCACTGAGACCTGTGACAACAAGTGCCAATATGAGTAAAACTGTCAAAACTTTCTTTTTCATTTTCTTTCTCCTTATGTAATTAAGATGCCCCTAAGATAATATTCAAAGGGGCTGTAGTCAACTTAATATTTAAATAAAATCCCGGTCTGTGTATAAAAACATACATCAATAAGAAAGATTGGAGGAGATTAATTTTCTGCCTCTGCTGTCTTTTCTTTCTCAGGAAACATCTTCTGTCTAACGGCTGTGTCAATCTCCTTCGTGAACTCCGGGTTCTGCTCCAGATACTCGAGTGTCTTGTCTCTTCCCTGACCGATTTTTTCTCCGTTATATGAATACCATGCTCCGGCCTTTTCGATTATATCGTACTTGGTTGCCGCATCGAGAAGGGAACCCATTTTCGATATACCGCTGCCGAACATGAGATCTATTTCACACTTCTTGAACGGAGGTGCAACCTTGTTTTTTACGACTTTGACCCTGATCCTGTTTCCTGTAAGCTCGTCGGCATTCTTTCCAATTGATTCGATTCTTCTGACGTCAAGTCTGACAGAAGCATAGAACTTGAGAGCGTTACCACCTGTTGTTGTTTCTGGGTTGCCGAACATGACACCTATCTTCATTCTTATCTGGTTAATGAAGATGATTGTCGTGTTTGATTTGGCAAGGATTCCTGTAAGCTTTCTGAGTGCCTGTGACATCAGTCTTGCCTGGAGACCCACATGGCTGTCCCCCATGTCTCCCTCGATTTCAGCCTGGGGAGTCAAGGCAGCAACAGAGTCGACAACTATGATGTCGATGGCTCCACTGCGGACAAGACGCTCGGTTATCTCGAGAGCCTGTTCGCCGTTGTCAGGTTGTGAAATCCATAGGTCGTCGATGTTGACTCCGAGATTCTTTGCATATACCGGGTCGAGTGCATGCTCAGCATCGATGAATGCCGCGATTCCACCCATCTTCTGGCACTCGCTGATTGCATGTAGTGCTAGTGTTGTCTTACCCGATGATTCAGGACCGTAGATTTCAATGATTCTTCCCTTCGGGTAACCGCCTACCCCCAATGCTTCGTCGAGGAGAATTGAGCCTGACGGTATTACCTCAACATCGAGGACATCCTTGTTATCTCCGAGTTTCATCAAGGAGCCTTTCCCGAATTCCTTGTCAATCTGTAGTCTTGCAGCCTCCAGAGCCTCTTTCTTTCCATTGTCATTGTTTTCTAAATTTGTAGTCTTTGCCATAAATTAATCCTCTATACTTATATATAGGTCAAATACCCCCTGAAAATGTCAAAAAAATCGTATCATTTTTCAAAAATAAATGTTTCAGGGCCGTCATTGGTGTAATTTATCATCATATGAGCACCGAAAACACCTCGTTTTACATCAACTCCCTCACTTTCAAGAATGCTGATAGCCTTCTCATAGAATACCTCGGCTTCAGGCCCCGGCATTGCATCGTCAAAGGAGGGCCGGTTACCCCTTGAGAGTGAGGCTGCCAGTGTGAATTGGCTGATAAACATAATGCTTTTTGTTTTGTCCATTATGGACCAATTCATCTTCCTGTCGTCCTCTCCCCGATAGATACGAAGCTTCAGAATTTTTCTGATGAACGGAAGTATATCGTCAGCAGAGTCTTTCTTCTCCACGCCGTAGTAGACAAGAAGTCCCTCATCCATCCGGCTTATAAGGACTCCGTCAACCCTGCACTCAGCATTTCTGACAGTCTGTATTATCGCTTTCATCTATTATCTCGAATATTTCATTTACAAAACCCGGTTTATTGGGACTGTTGAAGAATGATGTTCCCATTACTGCAAGGGTAACACCGGCATCATAGAGAGACTTAATGTTGCTCATTCCGATCCCTCCGTCAGCCTCGATTATATAGCTGTAGCCCTCCTCTTCGCGCCTCAGGTCGAGCTCCTTGATCTTTTTGAGTGTCTGGGGGATGAACTTCTGCCCTCCCCATCCCGGATTGACTGTCATGACCAGCACATAATCTACCTCATCAAGAACAGCCTCAATTGCAGATACGCTTGTCCCGGGATTGATTGCCACTCCCGCACTGGCTCCGCCTTCCTTTATCATTGAAATGCACCGCTCAAGGTGGTGTGTCGCCTCCTGGTGGATTGTGATTATATCGGAACCGGCATCGATGAATGAAGGAATAAAATCCTCCGGCCTCTCCACCATGAGATGTACGTCAAAAATGAGGTCGCTTGTTTTCTTTAAATCCTTCACGAACTTGGATCCGAATGTGATCTGGGGGACGAAATGCCCGTCCATGACATCCAGGTGGACATAGTCGCATCCCGAGTCGCTTATCATCTTCACATTGTCATACGGAAATGAGAAATCCGAAGCTAGAAGAGAGGGAGAAATGGATAGCTGTCTGTTACTCATAGCTTGAATTATAAAGAGAGTAATCCCTTTATTCCATATTTATTTTTGTTTGCATTTAGTGAATTTTGTGTTATATTACCCAATATAGATAAAGAGATTTTCCGAGCAGTATACTCTGCCCGGGATTTCTTTTTTCATAAAAAGAATATTAAAGAAAAAAAGGTGCCGGTATGATTGATTTGAAACTTTTATTACAGGAAGAGAAAGGCCTTGGGAAGAACCCCTATTACTCATATAAAGTATCATCACTGGAGGAGATGAACTCTTCCATTCTTGCAATGAAGAAGGATGATACAAAGGAAGCACTCAGGCAGGATGCAATCGCCCTGGAGTATGAGAATCCGGACTCGATTGTTCTCTCGTTCGTCGCAGGAAGAATCAACCTCCTTTTAAATCCCCATGAGGCTCAGATAAGACTGAACAATCTCATGAATACATTCCATGAGAAACGTAATTACGAATGTGCAGAATATGTTGCTGATACTATTTTAAAGACAGCAGACTCTCCATCTCCATTGATGGTCCTGGGAGAGATAGCAGGACTAAAGGGAAATGAAAATGCAAAATGGGGTTACTACGAGCGTTATGTCAAATGCAACAGCAACGATACTGACATAATTATTCTCGTTGCAGATAACTATGAGAAGACTGGCGATAAAAAGAAGGCATGCACATACTATCAAAGAACGCTCAACAGGCTTCTTGTCACACCTGACAACACAAAGATCAGTGAAACTTATTCCAAGCTCCTCAATAACAACATAAGTGACTATTCTTTCTACTCTACTTATATCGCAAAGCTGGGAAAGTCACCGCTTGCACTTGAATTGAGCAGAATGCTTCTTGAATACCTCTATAAGGAAAAGGCCGGCTTTACAGATGAGGCCAGCGGACTGGTAAGAAGGAAGAACATTGAGAATATTACCGGTGTGCTTCGTACTATACTTATGATATGCCCTTCCGATGATGAAGCGAGAGGTAAGCTCTCACGTATTCTTAAGGAACGCTACGGAAAGTCAACCCGCTATGAGGAATGCTCTAAACTCTTTGATGTGACGAAGACATCAATTGATCCTGTAAAGGCCCTCGATGAGTTCCAGAAGAATATTGCATACTCGAAGAATACATATGTGCTTCAGAATGCAACAAAGAAGGTCGGTCTCATTACAGATGTGTCTGCTTCTAGTCTTCTTACTGTCAAATTCTCCAACCGTCCGGGTGATGAGATTAAAATCAACATCCCGAACGCCATGGTCAGTCTTACAGCTCTTTCCAATCAGGACATAAGAGCAATAAAGAAAGGAAAGAAGGCTGAAGTTATCAGAGAGAAGATCAACGGTGAGGGAGGAATTAAGTGGCTTCTTGTCACAATGCTCATTTCATCCCCTAATAAGTCCAGCCAGCTGAAGGACATGAAGGAAGAACTTGTTCCTTCTGTCCTCTCTGACAAAGACTGGGATTCTGTCTCAAAGGCTCTCAAAAATGAGGCTATTGAGAATCCTTATATCGACATAATCAACAAGAACACGTTCCACCTCAGGGATTACCCTTCAACAAGAGAGGAGCGTATATATGAAACGTTCATCGGTTATAAGGAGTTCCCGAAGAGAGTTGTATCCATAATAGAGGCTTCGGAGGACATGATCGACCTCAACTCCGATTCTTTCCTTGAAATGGTCAGTTATTTCTCCTCATATCTCAAGGACGAGAGGAATTCGTACTATTCACGTATTGAGGCTCTCCTTGTTGTGGAGATGATGAGTGAGAAGAATGTTCCTGTCCAGGCAGAGCTTTCATTCTCTGAACTCTACACTCCCCTTTCTCTCATCGAAAGAAAGAGTGTCTATGAAAACCTTTCATGCAAGGCCACAAAGAAGGAATACATTGACTTGCTATGTTCTGTTGACAGGAAAGCTTATGATGTACTTGAGTTGATCTTCCCGGTGAACCCGACCAAGGAACTTATGAAGAAGATGAGCTCTGTGAACTCAAAGAAATTTGATGAATATATGGCTCGTACTCTCAATGACTACAAGAACAATCTCATCTCATTCTGTTTCTTTGTTGAAAACGGTGTTACCAAGTCGGACCTCAAGAGTGCAAAGATTTCCCAGGATGATTTCATCCTATCACTCCTAAATTGTCTTTCCTTCCTCTTCTCCTCATACTCTGATGAGCGGCAGCGTAAAGCAATAAGGGACAGCCTTGTGACAACGGGGAGTATGACCAATCTTACCGATTACCTCAGGTCCTCGGATGAGAATGCAATCATGAAACTTGCTTCTCACCTTGTCTGGAACCCGGGACTGACAGATGGCGAGAAAGAGGCATATAAGTCAATTATCCTTTCTCGCTTCCCTTCATTCGATTTCGGAGAGAAAGAGGAGCCGGTCGAGGAGCAAGTCGAGATTTCAGTTATGAGAGGATTTATGTGCACCAAGGCCTCATTTGACAGAAAACAGGCTGAGTTGATTGACATAAAGGAAAACCAGATTCCGTTCACACTCCATGAAATCAAGGTTGCAAGGGAGCTCGGGGATCTCAGAGAGAACTCAGAGTACCAATATGCTAAGGACCACAAGGTCTTCCTTGACAGGGAGTATGAGAGGCTTGCTAATGAGCTCGGGGCTGTGAAGATAATGACTCCTGCCGACGTTATTGAAGGCAGAGTCGGCTTCGGGACGAAGGTTGTCTTCTGTGATACAAAATCCGGTGAGGAGAAAACGTACACCTTCCTCGGACGTTGGGAGTCCGATCCTGATAACGGTACTATCGACATCAACGCACCTCTTGGGCAGTGTCTCATAAATCATATGGCCGGGGATGAAGTAGAGTTCAGTAACGGCTCTATGAGCACAACATACAAAATAGTCTCCGTCGAGAAGATTGACTTCTGATTATTGCTAAGTTAAAGTGAGAGCATGAAAAAGGTTATTTGCTTTATTGCATTTCTCTTTTTGTCTCTCACTTTTATTGTGTCTTCCCCTGTAAAGGAAGATTCCCATTCCTTTTGTGGAACATGGATTGTCACACAGAATGCAAAAGAAGATTACGTGAAGTTACGGCTTCTCAGGGAT
>CAVHPV010000062.1:0-12965 GCA_963638045.1 Faecalibacterium sp. CAG:74
CGGAAATCGACCCGTTCATGACTCTATGCTTCATGGCTCTCCCGGTAATCCCGGCCTACAAGATAACTGACTGCGGTCTCTTTGATGTAACACAGTTCAAGTTCGTGGATGTATCGATAGAAGAGTAATATCAAAGGGGATGCGGTTGCATCCCCTCTTCTTTACCTGAGAAACTCGGCTCCCTCTTTTTTGAGAAGGCGTGCAATCTCCCGGGCAACCCACTCTGCTCCCTCCGGCCTTAGGTGGGTATCATCTTCCTTCCCTTCCGGAAAATTCTCATAAACCCCGGCAGGAAAGTGCATGTAGTACTTTCTGCTCTTCTCCTCACCGAGCATTGCAAGGTCCATCATCAGCGGTAGTGTTATATCGAGGACGGGAACGGAGAGCTGGTGCCCCGCCGTTTTCATGCCTGCAATATAATCCTTATGTGTGTCAACAGGTCTACCATCCTCAAACTTATGTCTGGGAACTGAGGTAATGAAATAAACGTGCACTCCTTTCTGTATGAATGCCGATGCCATGTATTTGAGATTGGCAATATAGTCTGTGAATGGGTCTGTCCCCCTCTCATCCTCCTTCTGGTCATTATGCCCGAACTGGATAATCACCCAATCCCCCTCCTCCGCTTCTATCAGGGCATTCGAGAATATACCCTCTTTCAGGCACGAAAGTGTCGACCTACCGTTCTTTGCGTAGTTCAGAAGTGTCCATTCCCCATCAAGGTATGGGTAGAATTTCTCTCCCCATCCAGTCTCCGGCCTCGCCACTCTGTCTTTTATTGCACAGGTTGAATCACCAAGTAAAATAAGCTTTTTCATAGTCTCAATCATAAAAGAAAATGAGGTAGCTTTCACTACCCCACAAATCTAATTTCCTGATTTTTATCTCTGAACTCTTCCTGATCCGTCACCCTTGCACAGAGCTTCAACTTCACTGAGTCTTGAAAGGTTGAAGTCACCGTTGATGGTGTGCTTGAGACAGGAAGCAGCAACAGCAAAGTTGATTGCATATTGCTCATCCTCATAGTGGCTGAGAGCATAGATGATTCCAGCAGCAAAGCTGTCACCACCACCTACACGGTCGATGATATCTGTAATCTCGTAGTGTCTTGAGAGATAGAATCCAGTCTTTCCGGAAAGAGCTGCACTCCATCCGTTGTGGTCTGCGCTCTTGCTTTCCCTGAGTGTGATTGCAACATACTGGACATTCGGGAATTCTTTCTTGACCTTTGCAGCGAGTTCCTTGTAGACATCTGTGTCAAGCTTGCCGCTTGTGACGTCACTTGCAGCCTCAATTCCGAGACACTTCTGGATGTCTTCCTCATTGGCGATGACGACATCAGCATACTTGACGAGTTCCCTCATGACTTCCGGAGCACTCTTGCCATACTTCCAGAGCTTCTTGCGGTAGTTGAGGTCGATGGAAACTGTAGCACCAAGTTTCTTTGCCTCTTTCATTGCCTCAAGGGCACAGTCTGCAGCCTCCTGGCTTACTGCCGGAGTGATTCCTGTTGTATGGAACCATGTAGCACCTGCCATTACCTTAGCCCAGTCGAAATCTGAAGGCTTTGAGTTAGCTATAGCAGAGTTAGCTCTGTCATATACAACAAGGCTTGGTCTCTGAACAGCACCGGTCTCGAGATAGTAGATACCGAGTCTTGCATCCTTGACCATATTGATTGCAGAAGTGTCAACACCATATTTCATAAGTTCACGCTTACATGCTTCACCGACTGCGTTATCGGGAAGAGCTGAAACGAACTTTGCATTTTCCCCTAAGATTGAAAGCGAGACAGCTACGTTAGCCTCTCCGCCACCGAATGTTGCTTCAAGAGCCGGGCTCTGGAACAGTCTTTCGTGCTCAGGGCTTCTCAGACGAAGCATAATCTCACCAAAAGTTACGTATTTCTTTTCTGACATACTGGTCTCCTTTTTCATTTTAGACAATTCTCCCAACGGGGTTTCTAATAGTCAATAATATGTCTGAATCTTCCGTTAATAAGTCGTTTTCATGTGTTATACTACACATCGGAGGACACTATGAAAGAATCTGAATTATTTGAATTTTTCCATACACTGGGTATTGTACCTGTTGTAAAGATTGACGATGCCGACAAGGCAGAAAAGCTTGCCGGAGCTATGATTCGCGGCGGTATCAACTGTGCTGAAGTCACATTCAGAACAGATGCAGCGGAAGAAGCTATCAAGAGAATGGTCAAGGCTTACCCTGAGATGGTTGTAGGTGCAGGAACTGTTCTTAACCCTGAAACTGCAGAGAGAGCAGTCAAGGCAGGTGCCTCATTCATCGTATCACCGGGTCTTGATGAAGACACAGTAAAGTGGTGCTTGAAGAATAATGTTCCTGTAACACCGGGCGTATGTACTGCAAGTGAAGTCCAGAAGGGTGTGAACCTCGGTCTCAAGGTTCTCAAGTTCTTCCCGGCTGAATCATCAGGTGGTGTGAAGATGCTCAAGGACCTCGGCGGTCCGTTCCCTGCGGTCAAATTCATGACAACAGGCGGAATCAATCCGGACAACCTTGCTGACTATGCTAAAGCAAGTAATATTCTTGCAGTAGGCGGATCATGGATGGTCAAAGCAGACCTCATCAACAATGATAAATGGGATGAGATTGAGGCTCTATGCAGAGATGCAGTTATGAAGATGCAGGGCTTTGAGCTTGCTCATTTCGCAATCAATGCATGCGGGAAGGATGATGCTTCCTCAATGACAGAGAAGCTCGGAAAGTTCGGCATGGCAGTAAGCGAGACAAGCAAAGGTTTCTTCATGGACAAGACCATTGAAATCATCAATGAGAATGGTGTTGGTACACATGGTCACATCGGATACAAGGTAAACAACATCGAACGCACGATGGCTTATGTAAAGAAGCTCGGATACACAATCGACGAAGGCAGCTTCACATATGATGCAAAGGGCAAAGTCAAATTCTTCTACGTGAAGGAAGAGATTGGCGGTTTTGCTGTCCACTTTGTAGCTAAATAGAGTGGATTGCGCACATTTCAGGCTTGGGCAACCCCAAGCCTTATTATTTGCCCTTATCTTTTCATGTTGTGTTATTAAAATAACATTTTATATTTAATTATAACATATTGACTATTTTTTAACAGTTCTATATAGTCTCCTCAACCTACTTGAAATTACCTGACAGGAGAGAAAAAAATGAAAAAAATAATTGCGTTATCAATAGTATTGTTAACTCTGTTTTCCGCTTTTGCAGGAGGAAGCCAGGAGACACAGGCTACAACCTCCACCAACACACTCCGTGTTGCCATGGAGTGCGGATACGCTCCATACAACTGGACGCAGACAACAGCAGACAACGGAGCTGTTCAGATCTCCGGAAGCAAGGACTATGCTTACGGCTACGATGTCATGATGGCAAAATATATTGCTTCCTACCTTGGAAAGGATCTTGAGATTGTCAAACTTGATTGGGAATCCCTTGTCCCTGCAGTGCAATCAGGCACAGTGGACTGCGTAATAGCGGGTCAGTCAATTACATCCGACAGACTCCAGATGGTCGATTTCACCGAACCTTATTACTATGCATCAATCGTATGCCTCGTGAATGCTGACAGTTCCTATGCTGACGCAAAGGGAGTAAGCGATCTTAAGGGTGCATCATGCACAAGCCAGCAAAACACAGTATGGTACGACGTGTGTCTCCCGCAGATTCCATCTGCTAAGATTCTCCCGGCCCAGGAAAGCGCACCGGCAATGCTTGTTGCCCTTTCATCGGGAAGAGTTGATCTCGTTTGCACAGACATGCCGACAGCACAGGCTGCTCTTGTAGCTTATCCTTCTTTCAAGCTTCTCGATTTTTCGGAGAGTGAAGACAACTTCCAGGTGAGCCAGGAAGAGGTGAATATCGGAATCTCGGTATCGAAGAACAATCCTGAGCTGACAGCAAAAATCAACGAAGCTCTCTCAAAGCTCACCGTTGAGGATTACAACAGGATGATGGATGAGGCTATCTCAGTCCAGCCACTCTCCTTATAAGGATATGTAATGACTATTTCACAAATGAATTTCTTTCAGAGGATGGTTTACATCCTCCAGAGATACAGTCTATCTCTTCTCACAGGAGCTCTTACGACTATGGTTATCGCCATAGTCTGTACGCTCCTTGGCTGCATTATAGGGTTCGCGGTAGGACTTGTTCAAACCACTGAGCCAAAAAAGAATTCAAGTGCGCTCAGCAGAATTCTCCTTAAGATTGTAAAGTGGATTCTGAATGCATACGTTGAAATCTTCAGAGGAACACCGATGATGCTCCAGGCGGCTTTCATCTATTACGGCTCCGCACAGCTTTTCAACATAAATCTCGGCATGTGGAGTGCAGCTATCCTGATTGTCTCCATTAATACCGGTGCCTATATGGCTGAAACTGTCAGAGGAGGAATTCTCAGTGTTGACAACGGCCAGAAGGAAGGTGCAAGGGCAATCGGAATGAGTCACTTCCAGACTATGACTCTCGTTGTTCTTCCACAGGCACTCAGGAACGTCATGCCCCAGATCGGAAACAACCTCATCATCAACATAAAGGACACGTGTGTTCTCTCAATAATTGGGACTGTTGAGCTTTTCTTTACATTCAAGAGCATATCGGGTGCACTCTATACCTATTTTGAGGCAGCTACAGTCACTATGATTATCTACTTCATTCTAACGTTCGTCTCGTCCCGTATTCTCAGATGGGCTGAAAGCAAAATGGACGGGCCGGCCAACTTTGACCTTGCCACAACCGATACTCTGGCATTCACGAGCGGACTCACACGCTATAACGCATCTACAGGAGGAACACATTAATGGAGACTCTCTTGAAAGTTGAACACCTTGTAAAGACATTCGGAACGAACGAGGTTCTAAAAGATATAGATTTCTCCGTTAAGAAAGGAGACGTCATAAGTGTGATCGGATCCTCGGGGTCCGGTAAATCCACCCTCCTGAGATGCATCAACATGCTTGAGGACGCGACAGGGGGGAAGATTATCTACTCCGGAAAAGATGTCCTCAAGGGAGAAATTAATGAAGATGAATACCGTACAAAAGTCGGCATGGTCTTCCAGTCGTTCAATCTCTTCAACAACTACAATGTCCTCGATAACTGTACAATAGGACAGATAAAGGTGCTTAAGAGAAGCAAAGAAGAAGCAAGGAAGACTGCCCTGGAATACCTGGAGAAAGTCGGGATGGCTGAATACATAAACGCCAAGCCTCGCCAGCTTTCAGGTGGTCAGAAGCAGCGTGTAGCCATCGCCCGTGCTCTTGCCATGAGCCCGGAGATTCTCCTCTTTGATGAGCCTACTTCAGCGCTCGATCCGGAAATGGTGGGAGAAGTCCTGGATGTAATGAAGAAACTTGCCCGCTCGGGAATGACAATGATAGTTGTCACCCATGAGATGGGATTCGCCCGTGACGTATCGAGCCGTGTACTCTTCATGGCAGACGGACGAATAGAGGAGGACGGAAAACCAGAGGAAATCTTCCTTTCCCCAAAGAGTGAAAGAACAAAAGAATTTCTCACAAGATTCCTCAATGCAAAGACCGGCGAATAACCGGTCTTATTTTATTGTAGAAAGTCGACTAATCGGGGATTTCAGCAGAATATAGCCATATCTGAACAGGGATTTCAGCAGAAAATAGCCTTATTCGAACGGGGATTTTAGTGAAAAATATGTTTATCTCAACAGGGATTTGCGTTATATTTCTAATTAAAGTAGAGATAATATATGGTATATAAAGTATTTAAAAGAAAAATCTATGATGAAATGCTGGATTGGAAGGAAAGACTAAGCGACAAATATGCTCTCTTTATCCGTGGAGAACGCCGAGTTGGAAAATCAACGATAGTAGAAAAATTCGCTGAAAATGAATTCAGGTCATATATCAAAATAGACTTTGCCCATACAAGCAGAGAGATAAAGGAACTTTTTGAAGACACGTACAACCTTGACTTTTTCTTTCTAAGCCTTCAACAGCTTGCAGGAAAGAAGTTATATGAGCATGAATCCGTGATAATCTTTGATGAAGTCCAGCTTTTTCCGAAAGCCAGGGAGGCTGTCAAGTATTTACTTGAGGACGGAAGATACAGGTTCATAGAGACCGGATCACTTATTTCGATACGAAAAAGCACCACAAATATCCTCATACCAAGTGAAGAATATAGAATAAACATGTACCCAATGGATTTTGAGGAGTTTCTATGGGCTGTCGGGGACGATATAACCTCCGATACTATAAGAACTCTCCTTAGTACTCATAAATGTGCAGAAAATGCGATGCACAGAAATCTCATGAGAATTTTCAGGCTGTATATACTTGTCGGAGGAATGCCTCAGGCTGTAGAGGCGTATATAGAGAAAAACAACCTTATGGAAGTTGATGAGGTTAAAAGGTCGATAATTGACCTCTATGAGGAAGATTTTCTTAAAATCGACAACACAGGACTCGCTTCTGCCATATATGATTCAATCCCGGCATCTCTCAGCAGAAACGCCTCAAGATATATTTTTGCATCTGCGAGAGAAGACACACGCGATGAACAGGTAAGAACGCTGCTTCCCGATATCCTTGGCTCGTACACAGTTAATATCGCATGGCATGCCAACGACCCGAATGTAGGCATGGCTCTCACAAAGGACACAATGAGGTACAAGCTCTTTATTTCTGACACGGGGCTGTTCATCACGCTTTGTTTCAAAGATAAAAGATATACAGACAACATCATCTACAACAAACTCCTTTCAGACAAGCTAGAAGCCAATCTCGGTTATATTTACAAAAACGCCGTTGCCCAGATACTTATTGCCAGGGGATATAACCTTTTCTACTATACAATGCCTAGAGAAACGTCAAACCATCTCTATGAGATAGATTTCCTTCTAACAGATGGAAGCAAGATATGTCCCATTGAAGTAAAATGCAGTGACTACCGCACACATAAGTCCCTTGATGTTTTCTGCAATAAGTTCAGCCATAGAATAAAGGAAAGATACGTAATACATACAAAAGATTACAGGAGAGAGAATGGCATTACCTATCTACCTGTATACATGGTGCCGTTCCTTTGATTCAAGCATAAAAAATGGACTCCGAAGAGTCCACAAGCAAATCTAACTCAAGATTAATAAGCCTTTGAAGAACGAGCCTTCTTGTTCTTGAGCATCTGTTTTCTAGCCATTGCCTTGTCCTTGCGGTGCTGGATAGCGGATGGCTTCTCGAAGTATCTGCGCATCTTGTAATCTCTGATGACGCCTTCCTTCTCAACCATTCTCTTGAAACGCTTAATCGCTTTTTCGAGTGGTTCTGTTTCTTCAACTTTAACGAATGCCATAAATATCTCACCTCCCCTGCCCGCAGGCTCAAGAATCTTACGTACTATACCAGAGACAATTACTCTTTGTCACTACCCCGACTTCGTTTTTTTCTAAGAAGATATCTTCCCCCTCAAAGTGAATTCATCTAATCTGTTCTCATGTTAAAGTTAGGTTTCAGAGCCCATGACTTCGGCTCATTCTCATCAATTGAAGAACTCTCCTGTCATATCGAATCATTCTACCCTGAATCAATTATCCAGCTTGCCCTGAAAAAGGTAATCCCTTCCTCGCGGCCATGGCAGGAATGGGACGGAGAATATGCTTCGTATATCCGCGACACTCTTTCCGCACACGGAGTCAAAATCGCAATCCTTGGCTGTTATATCAACCCGGTTCATCCGGATGAAGAGAAGAGGAAGAATGAGATATTGCGTTTTAAGAAGAACCTAGAGCTCCACACATACTTCGGGACCAGGATTGTTGCAACAGAGACTGGGACCCAGAACCCGAAAGGGGGATACTCCCCACTTACAAGTGATCCTAAATACCTTGAGCTCTTCTACTCATCCCTCTCGGAGATGGTCGACACAGCAGAGAAGTATGGTGCCCTCTGTACAATCGAGGCAGTGAACCACACTCATACGATGACTTCCCTCGAGCGTATGGCTGATATGCTTGAGAAGTTCCCGTCAAAGAACCTTAAGGTACTTCTCGACCCCATTAACCTTGTTCCATACACCGGAATAAGGGAGAAGGACGGAAGTGAGCTGACACGTCCGACAGCAGAGGCACAGAAGGCATTCTATGCCCCGATTCTTGATGTCTACGGCGACAGACTTGTTGCAATTCATTGCAAGGATTATGTTCTCTCGGAAGAAGGGACGAAAATCGGCAACCTTCCCGCCCTCACCGGCGTCTTTGACTGGCAGGGCTTCATGAGCGAGATGAAGAAGTGCCATTATGATATCCCGTGGTCACTTGAAAACATGAATCCCGCCACAGTGAAGGAGACAGTCACCCGACTTCACCAGATGTGGGAGAAGGCTTAAATAAAACTCCCTTGTGAAGGCTCAGCTCACAAGGGAATTATTTTATTTGTTAGCACAAATCACTGACGTTTACGGCCTCTTGATAAATGCATATCCTATGCCGAATGTCACTCCAAATCTCTTTGCCTTGAATGCATATTCAGCAAGAGCAATCACACTCAATCTATTTGTGACAACATTAACTCCTGCCTGGAGAGCGGTATCATTGGTAGTTCCACACAGAATGTCACCTCCAACCATCAACCATGTATTCGGAAATGCCTTTATTGTCACACCAAGAGGAACGGATCCCACTAGACTGTTCTCTTTTATGCTTATACCTCCACCCAAATACAGGTCAATTGATGTCGGATGATTATAGATAAAAAAACCTCCGATCGTATTGTTCAGCGGATCATAAGTCGCATTTATGGAGACTCTTTTATAAGGACTATCTATCCACGGATTAAGGACAGACTCCCTGTCTGAACGCTGCAGCACGAACTCATGTGTTTCATTGTCATTGTTGTTGAACGCAATTTTGTAATCAGGATAAGCCTTTCCTCTGTCATTACGTCCGTCAAACAGCACAATTCCACTATAAGTGAATCCCTTCCTTATTGCAGAAGAGTAAAGCATGTTATCTTTCAGCCACGAAGAAGATGTAAAATACGATGATGATATCGCATCCCCGGCAGATATTACCGCTGCAGTACCAAGCCCTGCTGACACAAGACTTCCCCCGCTACTCTTTCCGTCGGAGGAACTGAGAACATCCACTACAAAGCTGAGAATAGCCAGAGCACGTGCCTTCTGCTCCTTTTTCACTATGTCATCATAGTAAGCATTGGCATCCCACACCCCTATACTTGTCCACTCTCCGGTGTCCCTGTTTCCTCCGAAGATTTCAATATTCTTGTCCGCAAATGAGTAAATCTCGTCGCTATAATTCTCAACCCCGATGTAGACAGCCCCCAGGTCTTTGCTTCCGACGTCCAGTCCCTCTACAGTAACTGTAATATCATCATCAAATTCCTCCAGCTGGAGAGTATAGTTGCCCCTTTGCAACAAAAGCTGTGTATCATTATCATCAGTACCGACAAGATATGGATAGTGAATCGTTCCACAGGAAGTGAGTAAAACAATTACAGCGAAAATCAAAAGTATCTTCTTCATTTCCAACCCCTTAATGGCTTTTTGAGGAAATAGACATAAAAAGACAGTTATCAGCAAGCCTCTCGAATTCCCTCTCTTCAAATCTTAATGGCTGAATATGCAAAAAAACAACAGTAATGTCAGAAAGTGTTGGAAAAAGGCATTTATGTGTCAAATACCCATTATCCTGGCTGTCTTAAGTATTGCCGTCTGAGTCTTGCTGTCCCCGACTTCGCCTCTCATGACCATGTCGACGAAATCCTTTAATGGAATTTCTACAACATTCAGGAACTCATCTTCATCCAGGTGTCTCTCTCCCTTTCTCAGTCCGCGGGCAAGATAGAGCC
This sequence comes from Faecalibacterium sp. CAG:74, assembly GCA_963638045.1. GTDB lineage: Bacteria > Spirochaetota > Spirochaetia > Sphaerochaetales > Sphaerochaetaceae > Ornithospirochaeta. The sequence continues at coordinate 9,873 of CAVHPV010000062.1, forward strand.
AGATAATCTCTGTCGTGTATGCACAGGACGGATAGAGCTCCCCGATTTCAATCCACTCATCCGCCTCGTAGCCTGTCTCCTCCCGGAGTTCTCTCTTTGCAGCTTCAAGGTGGTCCTCATCTGCACTGTCGAGTTTCCCTGCCGGGATTTCAACAATCACCTTTCCGAAAGGATATCTGAATTGATGCTCTGCAATGACATTCCCGTTATCGAGAAGGGGAACCACCGCCACTGCACCATTGTGTTTGATAAGTTCACGTGTGCTCGGCCTTCCGTTGGGAAGGATTATGTCATCCTTATAAACATGAAGAAGGCGTCCCGAATATACTTCAGTGGAGGATACCATCTTCTCTTCAAGACTTTTTGTTTCACTGTCCATAATATTTCTCTCCTACAGCAGGTATTGTTCCTCAAAGGATACTGGTCTCCTGTTCTCCTTGAGTGTCTTACTCAGGTAATCCTTATCGAGTCCGAGTTCATCCACAATCCGTCTCAGCAGTACCTCACTGATGAGATTCTGCTCCGAGAAGAGGAAAGCAAGTGCCTTCTCTGCAATGTGCACGGGAAGAAGTGAGTTAAGATATGTCTCACAGTTTGGATCCCCGTCGTAGCGTCTACTCAATGATTCATAGAGAAGAGATGCCTTTACATTGTTCTTGAGAGCATCAAGTTCTTTTATAAGCCCTTCTGGTTCTCCCTTGCCGGCATCAAGACCAAGAGGTTTAAGAGTAAAGAAAGTGTATTCCTTCCCTGGAAGGTAGTGATGCTTGTCACAGCGGGAAGCATAGTTTGGTTCAATACCACCTTCCTTAACTCTGTCTCCTCCGACAACAATGAGTGGGTCGAAGTACAAAGCCGGACATTCCTTACCGTCTACAAGATAATACCTATAAGTATAGAATGCACTGCTCAGACAGCTTCTCTCCTCACAATATGCCGTAAGCGGCAGCACGTCTGTCGCTATATCGAGCATGAGACGTGCAGTCGAGTTGAAGAACTCTCGCCTGAAGTTGAGAACGAGTGTCGGGAAGACAAACATGCACCCTTCCGAGAGAGCCCAGTTACGTGCAACATATGCCAGTCTCTCATCAAAGAAAGAAGCCTCATCGATGATAAATGTCCCCACTGTGGGGTTATCTTTCAGAACCTGCTCGAAGTCAAAGCTGTCGCGTACTCTTGCAATATTCTCTCCGCATCTGACATAGCCACTACGGTATGCAAGAGCATCGTCAGGGTAATCTGTGAACCTTGCTCCATCAATGACGGTCCTTATAAAGAAAACATTACGTCTGTCCCTGAGACCTGTAGAGGTGGATGAGGCAACAGCATCTCCCTTACCCCTTGCGACCTGTGCATCCCTCCAGACACGTGCGGCGTACTCAGTCTTTCCGGAGCCCATCGGCCCTATAAGGAGAACCCTGCGCCCCGGGAGGGTAAAATCGAAATGCTGGAAAGTGTCATGTACAGTAAGGGTCGGGAACCCCAGGGATTTCAGAAAATCCGCACTGCTCTCTGCATTAACAGTATTAGGCATCAGTTCATCCCTTTCATTATGGCAATCCCTGCAGAGCATCCAAGCCTGGACGCACCGGCAGCAATCATCGCCTTAGCTGTCTCACTGTCTCTTATTCCACCTGCAGCCTTAACACCAAGCTTATCTCCTACAGTCTTACGCATGAGGGCCACATCTTCAACAGTTGCCCCACTCTTTGAGAATCCCGTTGAAGTCTTGACGTAGTCTGCACCTGCAGCGGCAGCAAGCTCGCATGCCTTAACCTTCTCCTCATCAGAGAGAAGACATGCCTCGATGATAACTTTGAGGAGTTTGTCCCCGCAGGCTTTCTTCACTTCTTTTATATCGTCCTCTACGAGAGCATAGTCTCTGTCATGGAGGGCTCCGATATTGATTACCATATCGACTTCATCAGCACCGTCCTCGACGGCACACTTTGCCTCATATGCTTTGGCTCTGGTCACCATAGCACCAAGCGGGAACCCAACAACAGTACAGACATTGACAGGGCTGTCCTTAAGCTCTTCAGCGCAATATTTAACCCAGCATGAGTTAACACATACAGAGGCAAAATTATACTCTTTAGCCTCATCGCATAGTTTCTTGATTTTATCTTTTGTTGCATCAGCGGCAAGCAGAGTGTGATCGATATACTTGTTAATTTCCATTCCTTTAATCTCCTGAATCTACAATAGCACAGAAAAGAAGGATTTAATACAAATTGGAAGTGAATCTTTGAGGAAGAAGTTCGAATCTCAATGGTAGCCAACTATTCCAAAATGGAAATCAGATTTATTCGAAGAAACGCTTAAAATGAAAACTTCTTCTATTTCCCTGCATTCTCGTTAATAACCCAGCGTCCTCCTTTATCAGGGCCCTCATGTCGAATCTTTCCTTCTGCCTTAAGATTGAATAATACTGTCCTAACTTCGCCCTGGGTCAGACCAAGTTTCTCAGAAATGTCTTTGCGCGAAACAGATGGATATATCTTTATCATCTCAAGAACGCCTTTAGCCCTCAAACTGATCACATCGGCTTTGGTTATGCTCCTCTTTTCAATGCTCTCCTCCAACGAGTACAATTTTTCTGGCTGTTTTTCAGAAATAACCTGACTACCACATCCAACATCAAACAATTCATGTATGTGAATTACAGTCGCAAAGAAAGACCTGTCATTGTCCGTAATGAACTCAGGAAGTGGAGAACCATTATTTTCCAAAGCTTTCAGGATCTTTCTGAATCCGGTATTCCGGCCTTCTGTCAAATGAAGCTCTTTGAGGTAATCTCCAATACGTCTGTTGCGGTATCTTCTATCTATGACATGATATGACTGGAGAGCCTCAAGAGTCACCGACCGATCAGGACCGGGGTAACTCAGATTCTGGATTCTGTCAGGCTCCACCCTGACCTCTATCGGCTCACGAACATTATATCCATTCGCCAGAGCCTCATCTATGGCAGGATATGGAATATAATTCCAACATCAGTCTTATCCCCCTCCGCGTCACATGATTCTTAGGCACTGTAGGACATACGCACCAAATTGACTTTTAACCCATCATGCCTTTTGGAGCATAAAG
>CAVHPV010000063.1:0-12935 GCA_963638045.1 Faecalibacterium sp. CAG:74
AACTAAAAATACTCCTGAGATGAGATTCTCTGAATTTACTGACGCTTGGGAACAGCGTAAGCTGGGAGACATCTTTGAAGAATACTCTGAAAAGCAGCATGAAGAACTTCCTCCACTTATGGTAGTTCAGGGCGGTGGTACAATAAAAAGAGAGGAATCAGATCGAGCTTTGCAATATGACAAGTCCAACCTCTCCAATTATAAGCTTGCAAGAAAAGACGATTTCATCTTGCATCTAAGGTCTTTTGAGGGAGGCTTAGAGATAGTCAACTGCGATGGAATTGTAAGTCCTGCATATCATATATTCCATGGAGAGGCTATCAATCCACTCTTTTATTATACTTTCTTTAGGTCAAGAAAATTTATTGAAATTCTCTTGAAGCCTCATGTTTATGGAATAAGAGACGGGAAAAGTATTGACGTGGAAGGAATGAAAACAATTCAAATTCCTTATCCCTCTTTAGATGAGCAAAATAAAATCGGGGGATTATTAGGACAGCTCGACTCCCTTCTTACCCTTCATCAGCGTAAGTATAAACAGCCACACAATATGAAGAAAGCTCTTTGTAAGCGAATGGTTTGTTAGGAGGAAGGAAAAATGGCGAAGATTGTACTGTATCATGGCTCTCCCGAGAAAGTTGTTGTACCTACTTTTGGTCTGGGCAACGATAAACATGATTATGGAAGGGGATTTTATCTGTCTGATAATCTTGATCTGGCCAAAGAATGGGCTGTCTGTCGTCCTGACGAGCATAATGGCTGGCTGCACAAATATGAACTTGACACCGATGGCCTTAATATTCTCGATTTCGAGAAAATGGACGTGATGTGTTGGCTCGCAGAACTTATGAAACACCGAGATGCGGCAGACTCTAAACGCTATCGCATGCTTGCCAGGAAGTTCATAGAGAAATACAGCATTGATACAAGCGGATCTGATGTTATTAAAGGTTGGAGAGCTGATGCGTCCTACTTCTTCATAGCTAAAGAGTTCGTTCGTGACAATATTGACATAGATATTCTCGATAGGCTGCTGTCTCTCGGCGGCCTGGGAATTCAATATTGCATTAAAACTGAAAAGGCATACTCCCATTTGAGAGAAATTCCTGATTCTGTTTTACCTGTGAACTATACTGAATTTAATGAAAAATACAATTCAAGAGATATCGAGGCACGCAAAAACATGCGGGAGCTTGTCGACTCGGACGAGAACAAGGTTGAAAAAGTGTTCAGCAGGCTTTTTGAGGAGTGATTTATGAGTGCATATGCAGAAGAATATCTAAATGATGTAGTGGAAAATCAAGGCAAGCTCTTCGATTTTGTTGCCTCATCCTATCCCGATTGCGATACGGAAGATTTTATCAATTGCTATATGGAAAGTAGCACAAGAAAAGCCATCGACAAAAGCCAAGCCTATGTCAACACGATGGACTATAAGGCATTGTGGGAGTATTTTACACTAACTGATGGTTATACGTTGAAAAAAGGATTGGCGATTCAGGGTTTTCTGCCTGAGTGGATAGGTGAGTTTTATGCTTATTACCAATGGTATTACAATATTCAGAGTTCCGAACTTGTGAAAAAGATTCCAGTGGAATTCCTGAAAAAAGCCTATGGGGGGCTACATGATCTGGAGCTTGAATTGGCTGTGAAAAAAGTTGGAAAAGTGAAATGAAAATAATCTGTTTCCATAATCCGGATGAGGAAAACGGCTTTTTGAGCAATTGGTATCTTTCCCCCTTTAGCCTGAAGGGTGTCGGGTTCTCTTCTGTTGAGCAATATATGATGTATCAGAAGGCTGTCTGCTTTAATGACATTGCTATTGCGTCTAAGATTATGAAGACAGATAACGTTGCCGTCATAAAGTCGCTCGGGCGGGCTGTTTCCGGCTACGACGACATAGTTTGGAGCTGGATTCGTGAAAATATTGTCTACGACGGTTTATTAGCAAAATTCACACAAAACAATAACTTGAGAGAACAATTATTGGAGACGGGAGATTGTGTTTTAGCAGAATGTGCCGTCAATGATTTGATTTGGGGTATCGGGCTATCGATGAAGGATCCGGATCGTTTCGATACGGAAAAATGGCGTGGCAGAAACCTGCTCGGGCACCTTCTCATGAAGGTGAGGGAGCAATTGAAATAGAGGGATGAGGATGAAAAGAAACTGGCTAAAAGAATTCATTTTCCTCGAATCCTTACAAGGGAGGTTTTCATATGGCAATTGAAACACAGATTGAAAAGAAATTAATTGAGCAACTCTCAATGGAGGATTCCCAATGGACTTACAGGGCGGACTTACGTACGGAAGATGATCTCTGGAGGAACTTCAGAACTATCCTGGAAAACAACAACCAGGATAAGCTGGAAGGGATTCCCCTCTCAGACACGGAGTTTGAAAGAATAAAGAACCAGGTAGTATCAAGCAGTTTCTATGATGCCGGGCAGAAGTTGCAGGGAGAGAACGGAGTATTTATTGTAAAGATACAAAGAGATACAAAACCTGTAATCCTCAAAGTCTTTGACAGACGTATGAAAACAGGGGGCTCTTCTGTCTATGAGATAATCAACCAATACAATGCATTCTGTAATAAGGAAAATGATGCTCTTCCCCAGAAGGACAGGCGCTTCGATATCTCATTCCTGTTTAACGGACTGCCATTGATTCATCTGGAATTGAAGAATGGAAGGAATGCTTCCTATCGTGAGGCCTTCAACCAGATACAGACATACATAAGAGAAGGCCATTTCAAAGGAATCTTCTCCCTTGTCCAGATGTTTGTTGTCTCAAATGAGGTTAACACCAAGTACATAGCTGCAAGTTCCAATATGAAAGCGGAATTCCTTACTTCCTGGACAGACGAAGAGGATCCTGACAAGTCCGTTCCCAATCTTTTTGACTTCTCCCGCAAAGTCCTGAGAATCCCGGAGGCTCATGAGATGATAGCAGAGTACTGCCAGCTGGATGCCAGCAGGAGGGAACTCATCCTTCTCAGACCATATCAAATACAGGCAATCAAGGCGATCAGAAGTGCATACAAAGAACAGAGATCCGGCTATATATGGCATACTACCGGATCCGGTAAGACCATCACATCATACAAAGCCTCATGCAACATGCTTTATGATATCCCGAATCTCGACAAGACCCTATTTCTCATCGACCGAAGAGATCTGGATGATAAGACAAACAGAGATTTTAAAGCATATGCCAGCAATGAGACAATTGCTCTCTCCGGAACTGAGAATGTGGCAGACCTCCTGAAGAAACTGAAATCAAGCAAGAGAGAGATGATTGTCACTACAATACAGAAACTCCAGGCTCTTATCCGCAAATGCCATAATCTTGATATCCCACCGAAAGACACAGAGTTGATTGCCTCCAAACATATTGCATTCGTTGTTGACGAGTGTCATAGGACAGTATCTGTACAGACCCAGACTGAACTTAATAAGTTCTTCAGATTTCATATGTGGTACGGTTTTACCGGCACGCCTATCTTTGCGGAGACACTTGGAGAGAAGTCTTATACTACTGAGCAGTTGTATGGCAAGGTTCTCCATAAGTACACTATAAAGAACGCATTGCATGATAAATCCGTATTGGGCTTCCAGGTAGAGAGAATCGGATGCAGAGGCATCACGGCTAATGAAGACGGTACAGATGCCAATGAAGACCGCTCCTACTATGAGAGTGAAGCTCACATGCTGAATGTCATAGATATGATCATAAATAAGTCTTATGAGAAATTCGGGCTTGGTAACGGCTCCGGGAAAACATATGAAGCCATACTTACTGTCGGGTCAATCAAAAGAGCACAGAAATACTATGAGCTGTTCTCCAAAGTCAAGAGAGGGGAAACATACATAAAAATCAATAAGGAAATACATGAGCGTTATCCTGATTTTCCTAAAGTTGCCATAACTTATTCCATGACTGTTAATAAGGAAGGAACCGAAGCAAACAAAGATAAAATGAGGGTTTCAATCAATGATTACAATAAGTATTTCGATAAGAAATACACCGTTGAGAATATTGATGATTATAATGATGACCTGACGGAGAGATTCTCCCGTAAATCATATTCGATGTACTCCCGTGCGGAACAGCTGGATCTGGTTATTGTTGCAGATAGACTTCTTACAGGGTTTGATGCTCCGTCCCTCTCTACTATCTTCCTCGACAGACAACCGATGGCTGCCCACAATCTAATCCAGGCCTTTTCAAGGACCAACAGACTGTTTGACAAGAATAAGACCACAGGATATGTTGTCACTTTCCAGTCACCTAATGCCTATAAGAAAGCTATCGATGAGGCTATAGAGCTTTACTCTTCAGGTGGTACAACTGAAGTGATTATTCCTCCTTACCTGGAAATAGAAAACATGCTCAGGGATGCCATAATAAAGCTCAAGGCACTTGCGCCTATTCCGGCTGACTGTGAGAAGCTTTCCCACACGGATGAAGAGAAGCAGCTCTTCTGTTATGCCTTCCAGCAGCTGGATAAAGCTCTTACAAAAATCCGGGGATATATGGAATGGGATAGAGACAGCATTGAAAAGTTCGGAATTACACAATCAGAACTAGGAATGTATGAAGGCTGGTACAGGAACTTCATGGATGAATTGAAAGGTGGAGAGAAAGAGCCGGATGAGGGAGACAATACAGGAGGAGATGAATCTCCCGAGCCAGATATCGACTACGTCCTGCAGTCATATGGGAAGGATATAATTGACTATAACTATGTCATACGTCTTATCCAGGCTCACACAAAGGATGTGGCTGAAGCCAAAGACAAAGACATGATTATGATAAAAGAGAAAGAAGATGAAATTGAAAAACTCATCAACGATCTCTGTGTGCAGTCTCCAAAAGTAGGAGAACAGCTCAGAATTCTCTGGGCAGAAGTAAAAGAGGATCCTGCAAAACATAAAGATGAGGATCTATTTGTGAAATTTGAACACATGAAGGAAGATGCTCAAAACTCTGTCCTCAAGGAAGTATGTGACAAGTATTGCCTGGACTTTGACTCTGTCAAATACTCGGCAGACCAGTACTCCTCCTTCTCTGACGTTGAGATCCCCTACTTCTCTCTGATAGAGAAAACAGCAAGGCCTAAAGACTATTGTCAGAAGGAAGGTGTCCACCTTCTTCCTATCAAATATTTCACATTGGTGAAAAGTAGATTGGGAGAAGTATTCAAAGACGAGATTCTGCCTTTCAAGGAGGAGTAGTCAACTACCCGATAATAACTTACCAGAGCATCATGGTTGTGCCGCCATCGCTAGACGACTTTATATCTGTTTCAGCAGTTTTGAAGCTCACAAAAGTTCTCACTGCTGATCGTTGTTATATCATTTTCCTCCGCATAACGCATTGCTTCATCCTCAAAACCATTGAAGGAAAAGAAATAATAGTACAACTTTCCCTTTCCGCTTTTATACACGCTGCTTATATCTTTCTTAAGATGCTTTCTTAGGTCTGCGATATCTGCCTTCCTTGTTCTATACTTACATTCCCCGGAGATTGTATTCCCCGTTTTATCCATTGCTACAATATCAATTTCATTTGTCTTATCCCACCATCTTCCGATTTGTGTGAACATGAACGGGAGTTTCAATTTACTATTCTCCCTCTTGAGATACTCTATACAAACATCCTCAAAAGCGGAAGAAACGAAATAATCAAGATTGGGTTCTATCAATTTTATATAGACTTCGGATACGTCTCCAAACTCAAGAAGTGTAATATTCGGAAAAACAAAGGCATACCAGAATCTGAAGAAATTGTTCTTTAATTTATATATACCACGTTGAGGGTTAGGTTTTTCTCCTCGTAATGACGTAACCGGCAGTTCCCTTTCAACCAAACCAAGCTCAATCAGATTTTTCAGATAAACACTCAATACCCCTTTTTCCAGTGCTGTGTCGTCCTGTATTTCAGAGAATTTTGTCCTTCCAAGTGCAATCGACATTATAATGGAATTATAACGCCCGGGCTCTCTTAATTCCTGCCGCAGGAGAAACTCGGGCTCGGAGTATAATATACTTCCCTTTTTCAATGTAACAGAGATAATGTTGTCCTTAAGGGTTCTTGAAGTGTCAAACTCCTTAAGATAGTAAGGAACACCACCACATATCGAATAGACGGTGAGTTTATCGCGGCTTGAATAGCCGTCAAGAAAAGATATTGCATCAAAGAACGGCATCTCCTCCATCTTGTAAATCCCGGTTGCCCTCCCGTAGAGAGGGTTCTTCTCTCCGAGAATTTCTTTTTCAATGAAACTCATTGAGCTTCCGCAGAGAATTATCATGACATTCTCGCTCTGAAGATACCTGTCCCATTCCTTTTGCAAAATGGATGGAATCTCCCGGTTAGCCGTTACGGCATATGGAAACTCATCGATGATGAGGACACGCTTCTCTTTGCCGGGAGATACGATGTCTTTTACAGAATCAAATGCCTGAGTCCAGTTCTGAAAAGACGTAAAGTATTTATCATCAAGGAAAGGAGAAAATGCCGAGCTGAAAGCTCTAAGTTGCGCTTTGTCCTCAGCCTGGGTACATGTATAGAATATAGCATCCTTTCCCTTTGCAAATTCCTTAAGCGTTTCTGTCTTTCCAATTCTGCGCCGGCCATAAAGAATAACTAGCTCACCTCTCTTTGATCCGTATTTTTCCTCAAGAAATTCAAGCTCTTTCTTCCTTCCTATAAATCTTTCCATAGAAGTATGATAATTAGTATAATCACGATTTGTCAAATCATAATTATACTAATTTGGTGATTGTTGACAGTCAAAAATAAAGATGAAAATACTTGGTATTTTTCTCTTAATGGAATGCCCAGTTGGTGCTGATTCCCCTCCAAGATAGCATAATCTATAGATTAAATAGAAATGGAGTGCCACCCAGGCATCTGCCACAAGTGACACTCCATTTGGAGAGTTTAGATAAGTTTATGCTTTCGGCTTACCTCCAGTATGCACTCCCATATTATCTCTTATGCGGACCAACGCATTGAGCTCATCCTGGCTGAAATGTCTTACCGGGTTCCCGGTCAACTTTGATAGCAGCATGGAGTACATTGTGATTTTAGCCTGGTGCTCCAGAGCCTCCATTCTGTACAGTGCCTGATATACATCTTTTCCCCAGGTTATGGCACCGTGGTTCTCAAGAAGGGCACCATTATACCCCTGGATATATGGAGCTATCGACTCAGGTACATCGTATGTACCCGGCTCAGCATATTCAGCTAGTGGAATATTACCTGTGACAAGCACAGCCTCGGCAACAAGAGGAGTATCCAAAGACATTCCGATGACGGAGAAGCTTGTAGCAACAGGAGGGTGGACATGTATAACACCATTTATTTCATCATTATCTTTATACGCCCTTATATGCATCTTTACTTCAGAGGACGGCTTCCCCTCTCCTATAACATGGCCGTCAAGTGCCATCTTCACCATCATGTCAGGAGTCATAAATCCTTTCGATACACCTGTCGGCGTCACAAGGATGGTGTCATCGCTGATTCGGCAGCTTATATTGCCGTCATTTGCTCCGACATATCCGCTCAGATAGACACGCTTGCCGATATCGACGATAGCCTCTCTCGCTTCTTTTTCTGTCAAATATTTTCCCACTCTTTTTTCCTCCCAATCAGAATCTCAGACCAAGGGTTGCCAGAATAGCTATTATGATCGCTGTGCCGATAGGAATCACAACAGAACACATGAACATATCGAGGTAACCCTCTTTGTGACTAATCTTGCAAAGTGACAGTGTTGTCACTGTAGCACCGTTGTGCGGAAGAGAATCGAGACCACCGGAAGAGATGGAAGCAATCCTATGCAATACCTGAGGACCGATGCCGATTTTCATTCCCTGTTCCAGGAATGTCGGAGCGAGAGCCTCAAGAGTGGCACCGAGTCCACCGGAAGCGGATGCTGTCATACCGCAAAGCAGGTTGACGGCGAGTATTTCAGACACCAACGGATTGGCGGAAATACTGAGAATGAATGACTGGATGATCGAGAAGATAGCCAACCCTTTAATGACAGAACCAAAGCCTACAACTGCACATGAGTTGACAAGTGGCATAAGAGAGTTGCCGGCAGCAGTCTTGAGATCTCCCTTCAGGCTTTTTTTCAGTCTCGGGAAACTGGAGATAATCAGATAGATTGTCGACACCAGGAGGGCAATAAGAACAGACCAGTTACCAGATACTGAACCCAAAGTAGTTCCATACTTCTCCAAGTAAGAAGAATCGATGCTTGGATAAATCACCTTAGAGCAGAGCAGATTGACCGCAACAATCAGGATAAATGCGATAATCGGATGAATGATACTCGGGAGTTTGTCTCCGCTTTGCACAGTAGTCTCATCCTGGTGCTCTCCATATCCCTCGCCTCTCGCCTTAGCTGCTTTTTCTCTTTTTGTAAGCCAGAGCATACCGGTAGAGAACATGATTACAGATGCGATGATTCCCAGAACCGGTGCAGCAAAAGCATCAGTTCCGAAATATTGCATAGGAATAGTGTTCTGGACCTGAGGGGATCCCGGGAGTGCTGTCATTGTGAACGTAAATGCTCCGAGAGATATTGCACCAGGGATAAGCCTCTTGGGGATATCGGCAGATCTGAACAGTGATACAGCAATAGGAAGCACAACGAATGTGACAACAAACAGGGAAACACCACCATATGTCAAAACTGCACAGCACAGCACGACAGTCAGCATAGCCTTTCCTGTCCCCAGCTTGGATGCAATTGCGTGTGATACGGCATCAGCATACCCTGACACTTCCATAATCTTTGCAAAAACAGCTCCGAAGAGATACAGAGGGAAGTAATTTTTGACATAGTTGGCAAATCCCTTCATGTAGACCTCGGTATATTCAGCCATCAAGTGAGAATCCAGCCCACTCGAAAAGATAATTGCTACAATTGCTACCACAGGGGCAATTATAATGACGCTGTGTCCCTTGAATGCCAGATAAATCAAGAGAAACAGGGCCAGAAACAGTCCTATAATACTCAATGTCGTCGTCATTTGTTTTTCTCCTTTTTGTTTTTCTCCACAAGTTCTTTCAAAGCGTCTGCAACCGCCTCCTGGCATGCTTTACTGTTGATATTTCCATGAACATCAACAACCTTCACATTACCTTTCAGAAGTGGCTTGATTGTGTCTATGAATGCTTTATCAACCTCAGGATCATTCATAGGGCCACCTTCCGCAGCAGCCTCACAACACCCGCCGTCCGGCAGGATAAGAGTTACAGGGGCTGTAGCCTTATTGAGTCTTTCTGCCAGGACTTTCGCGAGCTTCACCGCTTCTTCTTTATAGATTTTTGTGTGGCAGATACTTGAATTGTGATATACCTTCTTCCTGTCTTCGATATCGTCCGGAAGTCCCCTTCCGTCTTCATCAATAAAGAAATCAAGCATATCCAATGCCCCCGGCACAACAACCATAGGGGTTCCTGTCTCTACAGCAGCCATAAGTCTGTTATTGGCACCAGTGCAATAACCTCCAAGCACCTCACCTGTAATCTCATGAAGAGTCATGTCGACTACATAATCAAACTTACCGGCACGGATAAGAGATTCCATACACCTGCCGCCTACTCCGTTTGCATGGAAACAAGTCTTCTCGAATTTATCATCCTCGAGCAATTTCAATGCTCCCTCAACCCCTTTGGAGGTGATTCCGAGCATTGTCGCAGCGACCTTTACTCTGCTGTCAGCTTCAACCTTTTCAGCATGCTCCACCATTCCCGATACAGCATTGCACACATTACGGATTATGGTCTTTGTCGTATAGTTGAGCCCCGATATGTCGGCAACGGTATGAACAACCATGATATCGTTGTTACCGACATACTGTTCCATTGTTCTTTTACCGCATGCCAGAGAAGAGGCAATCACCTTTGGAACCCCGAACGGCAAAGGCTTCATTGCTGCTGCAGCCATCCGGGCATTCTGTCCGCCACCGATGGAAGCAACAGCATCAAACCGGCCTTCCTCATAAAACTTCGGCATTGCCACACCAAGAGCCCTACACATCGTTTCAATGCTGTCTGCCTTCCCAAGCGGATCAAATTCCTCCCAGGACATACCATACTCTTTGAGTATATCCTTCGGATTGATATCTGCCCCGCGGTCTGATGCATCCTTGGTACTCATATCTATAACAACCGCCACCTGGCCGTTCTTCTCAATGATATCCCGAGCATACATAGTTTCCTGATATTTCGTATCAAGAGAAGCCAGAAGAGCTATCTTTTTTCTTTCACTCATCCGAAACTCCTCTATTTGCCGAAGACACGTCCCGATGCGACGATATCAAGCATTTCCGGTGCATGAGTCGGGAGAATGAACTCAGCGCTCTTTGCACGCTTTTTAAGCTCTACGATGCTGTTCCACTCTTCCTCGATGTTGAGGAACCTTGCAGGAGGAGTAATCTCATAGTGTACCTCTGAAACTTCCTTGAGGTTGTCATAAGTAAAGATGAGGTCTCCGCAGAGATGATACTGTCCCTCTGAGGTGTTGACGATAATTGTCTGGGATCCTACAGAATGGCCCGGAGTCGGATATACATAAATACCATCGAGAACTTCTCCTTCTCCATCGAGAAGATTAAACATTCTTCCCTTGAAAGGAGGCTCCTTTCCAAGAAGAGGATACTCATAGGATTTATAGTAGAGAGGAATCGGGTTCATTGCGAACTCATACTCAATTCTCTGCACATAAAGATTGGCATTAGTGAACTTCTCGAGGTTATACACATGGTCCCAATGAAGGTGTGTAAATACGATATCTGTTATCTCACTCGGATCAATTCCCAATTTCTTCAGCTGTTCGTCAATGGCTGCCCCTTCCGGCTGTATGGAACCCGGATGATGATACTTACCTGCAATCTCTGTATTCGACATGCCGAGGTCAACCATGATTTTCTTTCCGCCACCCTGTACAAGGAAAGCGACTACCGGGAGTTTCACTTCGCCCTGAACGTCATAGAACTTATGAACACTGTGATGATATAAATATGTAGCCTTGTTGGAATTAACAAGTCCTGTGTTGATTGGTGTGATAGTATAATTTGTCATTTTTCTGCTCCTTGTCTTATTTATTGAATTTCAAATTTTCCCAGGCAATCTTTGCTGTTTCCTCGATCAGCTCAGCTATCTGCCCGGCCTTAACCGCACTTGAACTCATTGCGACGATGCCGTGTCCCTTCAGGATAAAAGCTGCAGTATCGGGATCGTCATCCATAACCTTGAATACTTTCGGCAGTTCCTCTGTTGTCACAGCCTGGGTCGCAACATCAACAATCTGAACCGGCTTCTTAAGCTTCAACGCAGAGTGCATTGTGACCAGGTTAAGCTGCTTCATGTTAAGGGAAACCAATATTGCATATGGACTGTGCGTATGCACAATTCCCCCGATATTCGGGTATCTCTTGTAGAGATTGCCGTGCAATGTGCTCTCTCTTGTAGGCTTACATGTCCCCTCCTGCAGGTTGCCTTCGAAATCTGTAATTGTCAGATTCTCTTCTGTGCACTGCCCGTAGGAATATCCGCTGGGTTTGACAATCATCAGGTTGGTCCCAGGTACACGGACACTCAAATTGCCTCCGGTGCCCGTCTGTATCCCACTTGTGTAGGTCCGGTCCGCAGCCTGAAGAAAATCATTCTTTGCTTTCAAAAATTCGCGATACACTTTTTACCTCCGTTTTGTTTTTATATACCAATTTTTTTCTGCAGCAAATATTGGTATACCAATCCATTTAAGGCTTGGATTATTTGGAACTTACCATCAAAATAAGCAGCACGCAACAACAAAAAATCGAATAATTCCAATAATTGTAATATTATACTTATCACCAAACCAACGTGGTAAATATACCGTCAAAATGGTATATTTTCTCAATTTTTCAAGGTTTTATTTATACCAATCCATTTATTGGTCTTTGACTATATCATCCAATTGATATAGAATTGGATTAAATAAGAAGAAAAGGTGGTACTTTTATGGGAAGAAAAAAACTCGGCGATGATATTTTTATAGACCTCGAACGTAAAATTGTGTCGGGACAATACAAACTTGGCCAGAAGCTACCCCCCGAGCGAGACCTGGCTGAAGAATATACAACCAGCAGGCTTCCGGTACGCAATGCCATCCAGCATCTTGCAGACAGGGGATATATTAAAACCACGCCGGGCTCCGGCAGTATTATAATATCTCAGGGGAATACCGTACTCGATTCCGTCTCCGCCGAAACCAAATTCAAGATCAATAACAAGCAGCTTCTCATAGAAACTATAAACATCAGATGCATCATTGAATCAGAGGCAGCCAAACTTGCAGCAGAGAGAAGAACTGAGGAAGATATCCGGGATATCCAGAGCACGCTTTTTGATTCCATAAATGAGATAAGTAAACTGAAGCTCAAGGAACATAATGCCTTCTTCAGCTCCGACCTTGATTTTCACAGGGCGATTGTCAAGGCTTCCCGCGAGCCTCTCCTCATTGAATGTTTTGAATCTATCGGACAGCTTATTTCCTACCACCAGTTCTGGTCGCTCAAGTACACTACGCCCCGCGACGAAGTTGTGTCATATCATACATCAATATATGAGTCCATTCTGGACCAGAACGGTGCCAAAGCTTATGAAAGCATGAAAAATCACCTGATGAGAGTCAAGTTGCTCATTGAGAAAGAAGGTGACATAACATTTGACGAGCAGGAATAGCTAATGAGCATTAAAGAATAAGATACCTCTTAAAACACTTATGACTCCAACTCCCCTGATAATGTTATATTATTGCTCTCCGGGGGGAGTAGAAAGAAAAGAAGGAAAAATATTATAATCTCCGGGATGGAAAGATGGCCGAGTGGTCGAAGGCACTTGATTCGAAATCAAGCAAGGGG
>CAVHPV010000064.1:0-12915 GCA_963638045.1 Faecalibacterium sp. CAG:74
GTTTCAGTCACGTCAATATAATAGACAGTAGTAGCGTTCCCATTCTCGTCTCTATCTGTGTAGATCCAGCTACCATTCATTAATTTGTAAGTAACAGTCTTTCCGGTCTGAAAATTGTCGCAGCAACCGTTTTTCCAGCAGGGTAAACAGCATCAGCTTTTGTGATGTCGTCGTTCAAGCTTCCATCGTTTTTTAGATAGTTAACGTACTTTTCTGTCTTGCCTTCCGTCTTCTTCACAGCATGTGGTACTTCGATTCCCTTCTGGGTGATTTTTTCCAACAGCCCATATACAGGTTTCATTAGGCTGTTTGCATCTTTTGAGGAATGTCATTCATTTTGCATACCTTCCTTCAAGATTAATCAAAGCTAATGGCAACATCACCACTCTATTATTTTGTAACCGTTTCTTTCTAAGAATTCATTTGTCTTGATGAAGTGGTTGTTGCCGAAGAAGCCGCGATAGGCACTGAGGGGGCTTGGATGGGCGCTCTCCAGGATGAGGTGAGCCGGGTTCGTGATCATTCTCTTCTTGGAGCGGGCATTGCTCCCCCAGAGGAGGAAGACCTTAGGAGAGGGATGGCTGTTGAGAATCTCTATGCATCTGTCTGTGAATATCTCCCAACCTCTGCCGACATGTGAGAGTGCCTCATGCTCCCTCACTGTAAGGGTGGTGTTCATAAGTAGGACTCCCTGCTCTGCCCACCTTGTGAGATTTGATGTAAAGTGTGATGTATCATATCCCTCATTATCAAGCTCTTTCTTTATGTTCTGGAGGGATGGCGGCATTTGGATATTTTCCCTCACCGAGAAGGAAAGTCCCATGGCCTGTCCCTTCTCGTGGTAGGGATCCTGCCCGACAAGCACTACCCTCACTTTCTCTAAGGGAGTGAGTGTGAAGGCCGAGAAGATCTCATTCATGGGGGGAAAGATGGTGTAATGTGAGTATTCCTCTTTGAGAAATTGTCTCAGTGAAAGGTAATAATCTTTCCTCTGCTCCTTGTTAAAGTATTCCTGCCAGCTGTTGTTCACTCTTATCATGTTCTGCTCCCTCTTTAGGATAAGACAGCCTCGAGTTAGAGTAAAGAAGTTCTATTCTTTCCTCTTTTGAGCTATAGTGTGGGCATGAAAACCAATGCAATGAGGATTCTTGATTCTCTTAATATTGAATACTCCGTCTTTGAATATGAGTGGGATGAGGAGCACCTTGATGCGGTGCACCTTGCAAAGGTAGCGGGACTCGAGCCCGAGCATGTCTTCAAAACCATTGTAATGAGAAACAGTGACAAGAAGCTCTTCGTCTTCTGTCTTCCAGCAGATTTCTCCATTTCGCTTAAGAAGGCAAGAGCTCTCACAGAGTCAAAGGAAATAGACCTACTTCCTCTTAACGAACTCCAGAAGAATACCGGGTATATCAGGGGAGGGTGCTCACCGCTGGGAATGATAAAGAAGTACCCGACTTTCATTGAAGAGACAGCACTTCTTGAAGATTACATATGTGTCTCTGCCGGGCAGAGAGGATATTTTCTGAAGCTCAATCCCGAGGATCTGGCTTCTGCCTTGGATGCTCCATTTGTGGACTTCTGTTAGAGTTCCTCTTCCTTCCACTCCACTATATTCTTCTCTTCTGTACTAAAGTTTATACCCAGGAGGTGTATTCTCTTTCCTTTGTCTATGTAGGGTTCTGGATACTTCTTCTCTCTTATCTGTAAAATTGCGTCCGCTGCACTCTGGTTGAACTTGAACTCTACTATGTAGATATCATCCGGACATGTGATAACACAGTCGATACGCCCGATATTCGTTTCCGCCTCCCCGATAATATCAGCACCCATAATCCTCATCATCGAGAGAAATGATGCATGCCATACATTCTCCTTATTAAAAACAAGCTCATGATACGGAACAGAAGCAAATGTAGCCTTGAGTGTAATCATCGCTTCATTCACTTTTCTTTCATAGAAGTAATCAAGGAGAGACCTCCCGTCATATTCTCTTGCAGCTGTTCCGAGGTATACCGGAAGCAGGATTTCGTTAAGGCCCCTTCTCACTTCCTCATTCGGATAACCGAGCGTGAAAAGGTAACTGTCTCCGACAATCTTTGCCTGTTTTATAGTCAGGTAGCCGCTTTGATATAGCAAGGAGAGAAAATTTCTCTTGCTCACTTCGGTTCTTGCCATCTGGACAATGTCCGTAGCCTGAAGGATGTCGCTAGAAACAGTTATCTCCGTGTCAAGGGAAATATCAAATCTGACTCTCTTTGCTGTTTCAGTGAGCAGGTATGTCATTCCGCCTGTATTAATCCAATAATTATCAAAGCCTTTCCCTCCTCTGCTAAAAAAAGTTCCTACAGACACCGGATTATAGACAGTCTCACTTTCTGGAGAAAACAGGTAGCCGTTATACCAGCGTTTAATCCTGGCCAGATATTCTTTTTTGCTGTACTCAGTTCCCTCCATTCCTTCTTTGATATATTCGACAAAATTATCTTCCAGTTCTTTCTGGGTATAACCGAACATCGTTGCATATTTTTCCGTAAGGGAAATGTCAGTCAGATTATTCATTGATGAAAAAATACTGACTTTGGAAAACTTGGTGATGCCTGTTATCAAAACAAAACGTAGAGAACTGCTTTTAGCTTTAATAACTTCAAAGAACGTCCTCTCCACATCCCTGACGTTTTCCATCTCCTCGCTGTAAATACTGTTCGACAGCATTTTGTCATATTCGTCAACAAGTATTACGACCGGAGCCTTTCGAGCAAGTGCACTAATCAACCTGTCAAGCTTCGTATAGTAGGATGACGGTGGAAGATCAATTCCGTACTCGAAGGCAATATCATCAAGTTTATTATTAAGCCAGAGTGAAAAATCATCTCCTGTTTTTGCTCCGCAAAGCCCGAAATCAATATGCATTACCGGATACTCTTTCCAGTCATAATCTGTCTGATCTATATAGAGGCCTTTGAAAAGACTCCTCTTCCCCTTGAAAACCGCCTCTAATGTACTGAGAGTCAGGGACTTACCGAATCTGCGGGGGCGGGAGAGAAAATAATAGGTTTCCCCATCTGTCAGAAGGGAATATAAATACTTTGTCTTGTCGATATAGAGATTATTCTGGGTTATCAGCTTCTCAAATGAACTGTTTCCGGTATCTATCTTTCTCATTATTCTGTCTCCCTGCTCAGCTCAGTATAACATAAAAAGAAAGGAAACAAAGCAACTCTATAGAGTTCATTCTCGGCCTCGTTATACTTTTCTCAAGGTTCGTTCTCTTCTATTCCCGGCTTCTTTCTCACTCTTCTGAAGATAACAAAGAGCCCGATAAGGTAGTTCGCGCCTCCCGCAAGAAGGGCAGAAAGCAGCTTCATGACAACGCCGTCCAGTCCGAGGTAATCAACGGTAACAAGCATCAAAAAGAGATTGAAGATTCCTGTCGTAAGACGTGCGGAGAAGAAAGAGATAAACTCTCTGAGGAAATTTCTCATCCCCCACTCCCGGCTTCTGTAGACAAAGAGCTTATTCGTGAAGAAAGCGAATATAACAGTCAGGAGCCATGAGACTATCGTCGACGTGGTGTTTGAGAGTTCCGCTATTATATATAATAGGTAATAGAGACCGGTCTCCAGCATCGTTGCCATGGCACCGTATATGCAATAAAGGAGGAACGTCTTCCTCCTCTTGAGGAAATCCTTCAATTTCATCAAAGTCCGAAGAACCGCCCATGCTTGGTCTTGATTCTCTTAGCCGCCCTGGCGAACTTCTCCATCTTCTCTTTGAGCTCCTCGGGTATAGGCTCCCCCTTCTGCTCATGCTCAAGGTACTCCTCTGTGGTTGTACAAGAGAGGGCATAGAGCCTGTATATATTCCTTGCTCTGACAGCAAGGCTTTCCATTATCGACATTATCTTAGCAGGCTTCGAGGCAAAATACTCGGAGAGGTTGTCGTGGTTGATTATCTCGACTGTAGAGTCTTCAAGTGCCACAGATGTCCCGTAACGGGGCATTGAGTCCAGAAACCCCAGTTCCCCGAAAAAGGTCGGAGCCTCATTGATGCTCAGCTGAACCTGGTTCGGTGTACCATAGTCAGCATAGATTGCAACCTTTCCATATAACAAATCATACATCCAGAGTTCGAAGTCGCCTTCTCTGCTGATGATTTCACCCTTCTTGAACTTCTTAATCTCACCCATAGTCAGTCTCTCCTGGGAAAATCTTAAAAGGAGAAAATGATAAACACAATAAAAGAAGAGAACTCTTATGAGAAAATTGCGTCACTCTTTGACAGAGTTATCGAAAAGTGATTATACTCTTCCTGTTTCGGATAGTAGCGCAGAGGCTAGCGTACTTGCTTCGGGAGCAAGGGGTCGGCGGTTCAAATCCGCCCTGTCCGACTTTTTGTTTATCTATGCAATCTTTCCTCCTTACACAAGACGCAAAGAATGAAGCTTATTCCCTTTTAGAGAAAATCAGGGAAAATGAGTCCATCTCATTTCCACCTGATGAAAGATATCCTTTGAGTATGATTAAGGAAGGGAATATGCTGGGTGTTCTCATCGCTTCTACAAAGGACGGGGAGAGAAAAGTTTTATATGGCTACTCCGGAGCACTCTCCGGGGTATATAACATCCCGGGCTTTGTCCATACATGCTTCTCAAAGAAGGATTATGAGAGCTACATGGCACTCTATGACAGAAAGATTCATGAGCTTACCTCGTTGATTGATGATGGCAGGACCGAACTCATACCACTTCGTCGCTCTCTCAGCACAAAGGCTCAGGAAGAATATGAGAAGATATTCTCCTTCTACACATGGAGAGGAGAGAGAATGCGGGGTCTTCCTCCCCACTCTCCAACCGGGACGGGAGAATGTGCCGGCCTCAAGCTAGTCAACACAGCTCTTAAAAGAGGCTGGGAGATCAAGGGACTATCGGAGTTCAGGTACTCCTCATCCGGTGATATTAAGTTCTATCCGCCGTGCAAAGAAAGATGCGAGCCCCTTTTGAAGAGAATGCTGGGTCTTGAATACATCTACCTTGATGAAGATATCGCCGTTGTGAACAAGGAATCAGGTTTTTTAAGTGTGCCGGGACGTGGAGAAGAGAAGAGAGACAGTGTCGCTTACCGCTTCCACGAGCTCTTCCCATCCTCACCTGTAATTCCGCATGTACACCGTCTCGATATGGACACATCAGGCCTCATGATCCTTGCTTTCAATGATGAGGCAAAGAAAAAACTTTCACTGGAATTTGAAAACCGTGAAGTAAGGAAGACTTACATAGCCCTCCTGGACGGCTTAATCACTGAGTCTTCCGGCGACATAACGCTCCCCATCCGCCTCGATGTCGATAACCGTCCTCATCAAATAGTGGACCATATATACGGTAAGGAGGCGTTCACCCATTGGGAGAGACTCTCCGTGGAAAGGCATGATGGAAGATTATGTACACGTGTTATGTTCTTCCCGCACACGGGACGCACCCACCAATTGAGAGTCCATGCCTCTTCCGGGCTCGGGCACCCTATTATCGGGGACAATCTCTATGGAGAGAGAAAGGAAGGGGAAAGACTCTGCCTTCATGCCCACTCCATCACATTCACGCATCCGCGAACTGGAGAGGAAATGACATTTACTTCTGATCCTGAGTTCTGACAAGCTTCTCGACAATACCTTCAAGCCTGTCTATCTCCCTATTAATCTCATCTATCTGGAGATCTATCCGCTTCTTTTCATCCTCAAGGATCCTGATCTTCTCCCGCTCCTCTTCAATCATCGTCTTATAGTCATCAGCCTTCGCTTCCTTCTGGAGCTGAGAGCGTCGTTTCACAAGGCGGGAGTATTCATTCTGGTTCTCAAGTATGAGCTGAATAGCATCAAGCACCTCAGGCGGAGTGCTCTCCCCTATCCAGGAGCCACCACGGTCATAGAGATAGTTACCATAGTTTATGATGCATTCATTAAATGCATTCCTGTACTCTTCAACGCGGCTCTCGTCTTCATCCTTTTCACCTTTGTCGAGAGAGCGTCGTCTTGTGACAGATGAGGAGAGAAACTCCTCCATTTCTATCACTTCCTCTCTGAGGGTTTTTCTCTCCTCTTTTATTCTACCCAGCTCACTTACAAGAGCCTGTCCCTTCTCTCCAGTGATGAGAACAGCATTCTTCTCGTCATCGGCAAAGGAGGAATAATCAAGGTAACGGGTCTCGTCATTGTGTCTTATCTTCTTGAGACTGGAAGACGAGCGGAGTCTTGCCCAGAAGGATGCAGATTGCATCTTCTCATTCAATGCCTTCTCGGCATCGGCATCATCGTAGACGGCAGAGAAGTTATCCCTCGGAAGTAGCGACAGGGAACATTGCTCATAGATGAGGGCCCCAAGCCTCAGTCTTATATCCCGCTCCTTGAGTCGGAGAGTTTCCAGAGCCTCATCCTTCTCTATCTTCTGAGCCTTTCTACTGTCATACTCCCTGATGAAGGCTGCATCGTCCTCTTTTTTCCTCTCAGCCTCGCTCAAAGTTGTTTCTGCCTCCCGGGCAGCCTTCACAAGGCTTACTCCCATATTGGCCGGAAGTATATCGGGATTACGGAACAGGATGATCCCAAGATCAAAGAAATGCGAGCGGAGTTTTCCCGTCACATCATCTATCCTCTCCTCTGTCTCCCTGAATAGCTCTTCTCTACTTATCACAAGGGAATCTTAACACACGGATGATGATGTGAGAATAACACGTTGACAAATAAGAAGGGAGATAATTATTCTATCCGTGTCTTTCCTTCTCTCTCATCTGACAGGACAGACAAAGCGTTTACCCATTATTTAACGCATATTTTTACCCCACATCTATAGTGGGCGTGTAGGAGATTTAAATGGAAAGTGAAAAGAAGACCCTTTCTGAAGAACTCTTGAAAGAGACAATCGACAGAATCATGGGCAAGCTCAACTCATGCGAGAATCCGGACGAGATTGAAGCCATTAAAAAAACAATAAGAAAGAATGTCCCGTTTACTAGACGTGGATACTTCTCTGCCATGCTTCTCAAGGAGCTGCTCACAGCTTCTCCGAGAAAGGAGAGAAGAGAGAAAACTAACAGCAATAACAGTGGCGCTGTAAGCCAGAAGAAAGAAGCAGCAAGACAAGAGAAGAAGGAAGAAGAGAAAAAGCCACTCCCGGAAGGAGCAAAGACTCTCTATCTTAATGTCGGAAAAATGAAGCATCTCTATGCAAAGAACCTTTCCCAGCTTCTCCAGAGCGAACTTGGAATTACAAGGGACGACATCTACTCACTTAGAGTGCATGACAAGTATTCATTCATCACTATGAGTGAAGAAAATTGCGAAAAAGCCATTGCTACCCTTAACGGCAGAGACATCAACGGCAGAGAGGCTCAGCTCAGCTACTCAACTAAATAAGTAAGGATGAGAGAGAATATGTCCGGGAGAGAATCCCGGATTTTTTGTAATGGAGAAAGAGAAATGAGGATTACAGAGAAGACAAGCGGTATGGTGATGACGAACTCCTACCTTCTTGAAAAAGGAGAGCATATATATCTCATCGATGCTCCGGACGGCAATGAGGAAATGGCAGAACTTATCAAAGAGAGAGGGAAACTTGACGCAATTCTTCTCACACACGGCCACTTTGACCATGTGATGGGATTGAAAAACATCCTCGCTATTTTTCCAGCCACCCCCGTTTATCTTGATAAGAATGACCACGAAATGCTTCTCGAAGGCAACATTGAGTTTCTTTCTTCATTCGGTATTCCGCTCTCCCTTTACGACATTCCGAATGATATGACCCTACTCGATTACCCGGAGGAAATTGAGAGCATCAAGATAATCAGGACTCCCGGCCATACTTTCGGCTCCGTCTGTCTTCTTCTTAGGAATGAGAATATCCTCTTCTCAGGTGACACACTCTTCTTGGGGGGAGAAGGAAGAACTGACCTCGGAGGAAACTACACATCCCTCATCGCAAGTTTAAAAACACTCTGCACCCTCCCCGGAGAGACAAAGATCCTCCCCGGACACGGAGGATACACCACCATAAAGGAAGAGGAGAACCGTCTATTCTGATTTAACGAAGTTCTCAATTACAGAGTAGAACTCATCATAGGTTGTACAGAGTGGAAGCTCAGGGTACTCCTCAAGTATGTTTGCAGGTGCCCTGAAGAGAGCCCCCCTGTCAGCAGTCTTGATCATTGTAAGGTCGTTGTAGCTGTCCCCGGCTGCAAAGGTGCGGTAATTGATGCTCCTGAACGCCTCGATTGCCTTTCTCTTTCCATCCTCTATTCTCATCTTTATTCCGGTTAGCATATTCTTTTCGTCCACTATAAGGCTGTTACAGAGGATGGTCGGCCATCCCAGCTGTTTCATGAGAGGGGATGCAAACTCCTTGAAGGTGTCAGAAAGGATGACAACCTGGGTCATGGATCTGACTTTCTCAAGGAAGTCTCCCGCCCCTTCAAGAGGTTTAATACGTGCTATCGTACTCTGTATATCATCAAGTGTGAGATTATGCTCTCTCAGGATGTTCATACGATACTCCATCAGCTTATGGTAGTCAGGCTCATCACGTGTTGTACGCCTGAGTTCGGGAATCCCCACTTCATCGGCAAATGCAATCCATATCTCAGGAACAAGTACACCTTCAAGATCCAGACAGATTATTTCCATTCCTTATTACTCCTCTTCAAGATTATTTCCCGCCGAAAGAAGAATCGAGAGCGGTTTCAATGACTCAATATTTGCACATACAACCTGGACAACACAGGTTATCGGAACAGCGAGGAACATCCCCGCTATTCCCCAGATATATCCCCAGAGGGCAAGCATGATAAGAATGATGAACGGTGACATGTTGAGCTGCACGCCCTGCATCTTGGGGTCTATGATATTTCCAAGGATCATCTCAGTTGCAAGAAAACCCAGGAACACCAGCCCCACACGGCCCCAATGTGGCATAAACTGGATGGCTGCCATGAATGTTGCAAGCACCGTCACGACAATACTGCCGATTGTCGGGATGAAATTCAAAAGACAAGCCAATACTCCCCATACCAGAGGGAAATCCATCCCGCTGAGTATTGCCACAAGATAGAAGCAAACCCCCGTGACAAGGCTTATGAGAATCTTGACTGCAAGATACCTTGAGGTTTGATGGCTTATACTCTTCACGAGTTCGCCAGCCTCATTACGTGTTTTCGGAAATGCGGCATTAACCTTTGGAAGAATAGTAGTCTCCTCCATCAAAAGGAAGAGAAGATACACTATAACCATAGCCATGTCACCGACGATAGATGCCGAGGCGGATGAGAGGGAGCTGAGTATATTCTTCACCTGCTGAGCCCAGTCAATATTGAGCATCTTGATGATTGATGGAAAATCCTCCTCCTCAATCTTGAAGACTTCCCTTATCCAGCTAGAGATATATGCATCAAAGACTGTCACCTTGTTAATGTATGACGGGAGCTCTGCCAAAAGGACATTTATCATCAATACAATAATGTAGACAAAACACAGACAGAAGAGAGTCGTGATGATAAGGACGATTGCTATGGAGAGTATCTTGGGTACCTTATGGCGTATAAGCCTTTCCATCAATGGTGACACAAGCATGAAGACAAAGATGGCAACAGCAAGCGGGATGAGGACCTCTGACCCGATTTTAAGTATTGCCAGTGCAAGTACAACACCGATAAAAACAATAACCTTCTGGTAGACCCTGTCCTTTTCCATACACTACCCCTTTGTGTCCATTATAGAAAAAAACCTTTTATGTGGATAGAATAAATATATGGAAAATAAAGACGGAAGCGACAGAATAGAGATAGTCCTGGTTGAAACACAGGACGGTGCAAACATAGGAAGCGTATGCAGGGCAATGAAGACAATGGGGCTGACGCACCTCACAATTGTCGGGGACAGAGTCTATGATGACAACAGGGTACGAACCCTCGCCCTCCACGCTTCAGATATCTGGGAAAACGCAATGAGATGCGCCACCATCGATGAGGCTCTCGCCTCCTCTGCCTTTACAGTCGGAGCTACAAGGCGGAGGGGAAAGTTCAGAAAGATGAGTTCATACTCTCCCGAGCAGCTCTGTGAAAAACTGAAGACCCTCCCGGAAGGAAAAGTCTCGATAGTCTTCGGTCGTGAGGCTGACGGCCTCAGGGATGATGAAGTGAACAAGTGCGCAGCCATATGTACTATCCCTACATCCCCTCTCTTCCCGTCCCTTAACCTTTCACAGGCTGTGCAAATCATCTCCTATGCGCTCTTCACAGGAGGTTTGGAATACAAACCGGGAATGGTTGCAGTAACCAAGGACAGAATAAAGAAGTCAGTCGACGGGATGTCGCATAATCTTGAAGATATAGGCTACTACAAGTGGGATGAGGAGAAAAAATGGACAGAGCAATTCCTCCTTGACCTTATTGAACGGGCAGGCCTGAGCGAGAGTGAACTCCAAAGATTTGAAAAAATCTTCCGTAAGACAGAATCCATAGTAAAATACAAGGACAGGGAGGAAGAAAATGGCCAGTAAGGTATATTTTTCAGACTTGAGGACAACTGACGGAAGGAGTCTCACAGATAAACTCGATGCTCTTCTTAAAAAGAGTGGCTTCGACACCATCGACTTCAATAACCATTATACTGCGATAAAGCTCCACTTCGGGGAGAAGGGAAACCTGGCCTTTCTCAGACCCAACTGGGCGAAAGTTGTCGTTGACAGAGTGAAGAATAACGGAGGCAAGGCCTTCCTTACAGACTGCAACACCCTCTATGTCGGCTCCAGGAAGAATGCAATAGACCACATGGAAACTGCAGCAGAAAACGGTTTCAACCTCTTAACTACAGGTGCAAACGTTATCATTGCTGACGGGCTCAAAGGGGACGACGACACAGAGGTCCCGGTCAATGGAAAGTATGTAAAAGAGGCAAAGATCGGACGTGCCATAATGGATGCTGACATATTCATCTCCCTCTCCCACTTCAAGGGACATGAGGCAACAGGCTTCGGTGGAGCGTTGAAAAATATAGGGATGGGATGTGGCTCAAGACGAGGCAAGATGGAGATGCATAACCAGGGTAAGCCCAGGGTCATAACCGAGAAATGTATCGGCTGTCACAAATGCACTCTCTCATGCGCACACTCTGCCCAGGTGTTCGACAGCAATAACAGATGTTCTATTGACATGGAGAAGTGTGTTGGTTGCGGACGGTGTCTCCCGGTATGCCCCGTCAATGCTATTGTGCCGACAGTCGACAATTCCGCAGAGGAGTTAAATTCAAGGATGATGGAGTACGCAAAGGCTGTCCTCCAGAACAGACCATCATTTCACATAAGTATTGTAATTGACGTCTCACCACTCTGTGATTGCTATGGCTGCAACGACCTTCCGATAGTACCAAATATCGGGATGTTTGCTTCCTTTGACCCGGTAGCCCTTGATCAGGCATGTGCAGATGCAGTGAATAATGCTCCTGTAAACCCCAACACAGTGCTCAGCGAGGCTCATACTCACACCCATGACCACTTTAAGGATATGCACCCCGACACCAACTGGAAGCAGGGCCTTGAGTATGCCGAGAGCATAGGGATAGGGACGAGAGAGTACGAATTGATAGAAATCAAATAGTACAATGCAGGGGACAACCTCCCCTGTTTTCTTTTATGCCCGGGACAGACATAAGTGGAAATTTCTGTATAATCTTTCAACTAGGACATATTCTGACCTACTTATTCTGCTACTATATATACAAAGGAGGTCAGTTATGACTGCAAAGAAATCAAAAAAGCCATTTTCCAAGATGGAAGAGTTCTTTGAGGATATGACGCTTATGGATAACCCCTTCATGAGTTTATTCTTCGATAATAACATAGAAGCAACTCAATTAGTCCTCAACATCATACTTGGAAGGGAAGATATCTCTGTTAAGCACGTAGAATCCCAGAAAACGATGAAAAGCCCCACTAGCAGAGGGCGTGACGTTGTTCTGGATATATATGCTACGGACTCAAAAGGTAAGCATTACGACATTGAAATTCAGAAAGCGGATTCTGGAGCTTCTCCACAGCGTGCGAGAATATACAGCAGTGTTGTGGACTCTAGAATGCTCAAGGCTGGAGAGCAATTCAATGAGATCAGTGAATCCTATGTGATCTTCATTACCCAAAATGATGTGTTTAATAGCGGTTTCCCGGTATATCATGTAGAAAGACACATCGAGGAGCTTGACAACAGGGCTTTCCATGACGGAAATCATATAATATATGTCAATGGAGCATATAGGAGTGACACGCCGATTGGAAAGCTGATGAAGGATTTCAGCTGTAAAAAGTCAGCTGATATGTATTATGATGTCCTGAAGAAAAGCATGATTCACTTCAAGGAGACTGAGAAAGGTAGAATAGCTATGTGTGACAAATTTGAGAGATATGTTGACAAAAGGGAGCAAGAGGGCAAAATCGAGGGCAAAATCGAGGGCAAGATCGAGGGCAAAATCGAAGGAAAAGCTGAAGCAAAAATTGAAAATGCAGAGAGGATGATTGCAAGCGGGAAATTAACACTGGAAGACGTTGCATCATTTACAGATCTTCCCCTTTCAGAGGTTATTAAGCTTGCCAAGAAAAAATCTAACTGAAATATCATATGTTACATCCCATCCCCGGAGCTGAATTAGACTCTCCGGGTTGAGGTATGATATGTCCCATACGTTGTGAGGAAGAGAAACATGAGTAACTATGAAGATTGGAAAAAGCACAAAGAAGAATTACTTGATTCATTTGAACAATATGGCGACCAGAGAGAGCTTAAGGGATGTATTATAGTAAACGACATTAATTTCCGTGCTTGAAACTACAGAGACTCTTCAACTCCTCATTTGGTTCTTTGAAATCGTTAAAATAGTTAT
>CAVHPV010000065.1:0-12762 GCA_963638045.1 Faecalibacterium sp. CAG:74
CATTAGCCGGGTTTACCTTACCCTGAATTGTCTGATTGAGAGGAGTAACAGAGTCTTGATACCTGATGTCATCATCAAGTGTGCTGAAGTCACCGTTGTTATCTGTGGCTGATTTAATCTGGTTTGCACTAAATACGGAATAAGCCCCGGGTTCATCATAATCTATCAGTCCATCCCATCCAGTTGCTTCCTTAAAAGCGTTCATATACCGCTCATAGTCTGACAAGCTTTTGAATCTATATGAGCGTTCCCCGATGCCATATATGTCAAGACCGGAGAGCCAGCCCAATAGAAAATCTATACCTACGCCTCTTCTATCTATTTTTCTACTGTACTTGAAGAAGAGCAGAACATCCTCTTCAAAAGATTCCTCAATCTTAAAACCAGTAGACTCCATCGCCACCTTGTATTTATTAGCGTCAAATACATACGGAGCTTCTCTCTGTTCTGATGGCAACTTAATTTCTGCATTTCTCTGAATAGGGTTCCGCAAATTGACGAAGCCTTCAATAATATTTCCATTCTCTCCAGCATACGCTTTTGCTGTTCCTCTGTAAGTAGCAACAAAGAAGCCATTAGGTCTATAATTCTTTGTACCATCAAATACTGTGAAAGTCTCTGGCGAGCCATGGTACATGACCATAGGTTCTCCGTTCTCATCAACCATACGAGAAGTTTTTCCGTTGACTCCATCCCATAGCTTGCCTATGATTAACTTAGAGGTTCCTGTTTTGATATTACGCTGAGGTTCACCCTCGTAAGTTCGTACTTGGTTATCAAATAGGAACTTATTTTTTATTTCAACCTCGTGCAGATAGAAGCAGTTCTTATCGGCTTCCTTGTTTATAACCACTTCTCCAATATATAGTTCGTTATTAATAAGAATCGGTGCATCGATAACATAAGAAGTATATCCTCGCCCTTTGTAATCTTCTGTCCTGCTTATTATGTACCCCTGCTTGATTATGTCCGGAACCGCCTTAAAAGCTGCGGCCTTATTTCTTCCGATACCATGTGCAATAGAACTCTGAATACCTCTTTTTGAAAGATTTATGGTTCCTATTTCATCTCTTTTCACTTGACCGTTAAGACTCTGATAGTATTTGAAAACTCTATCCACCAAGCTCTCACCCTCAATCTTAGCAAACTCGTTACCCGTCAATTCTGCTACTGGGTCTGCATTGAATACCTCTTTGATAGTAGATAACAGCTCCCAGTCACCGAACCACTTCTTAAAGTTCTCTGTCCTTACCTGAAGCCACTGCCTTTCCGTAAGGTTTGTGTCATTGCCGTTGGGAGCCTTCATCCATTTGTCAGTGCCGTAGTATCTCTTCCTGACTTCCTCCATCTGACTCTCGGCGGCTGATACCCCTCTCTGCTCTCTTACTTTGTCCTCAACTTCAGGAGTAAGTTTCTCTGTAGCGTTATCCATATACTTGGCTTGGTTTTTAAAGACATTGTAGATACTGGTATCAGGGAGGAGATTGACACCGAATTGTTCCACTTCTTGTTTATGTTGTTCTTGAGGTCTTTGGAGGCTGCTCTCAGTTTTTTCTTCTGCAATAAAGAGGAAATGTGTTATCCTTCTTCAAAGGAGAAAAAATATGAGTGTGACAGTTCTTTCCGTCGGTGGTTCCATCATCGCACCGGAGAAGGTTAATACAGAGTTTCTGAAAGAATTCAGAAAAGCGATAGTGAACTATCTTGAGCAAGATAAGAGTGCCGAGCTCATCTTCGTGTGTGGAGGTGGTGCCCCTGCAAGAATCTACCAGTCCGCCTACAGAGATATTGCAGGTTCCGGCAGCTGTGAGAGAGAGGACTGGCTAGGAATAAAGGCTACATACCTCAATGCAGAGCTTGTCCGGGCCATCTTCAGCGACTACGTAAAGTGCGAAGTCGTCACAGACCCCACCGCAGAGATTAAAGAGAGGGGACGTATCCTCGTTGCCTCAGGCTGGAAGCCGGGATTCTCCACAGACACCGATGCGGTTTACCTCGCAAAAAGATTCGGGGCAAAGAAGATTATAAACCTCTCCAACATCGCCAAAGTCTATACAGATGATCCGAAGAAGAACCCAAATGCTCAGCCGATTGACACAATTGGCTGGAAACATTTCAGGCAGATGGTTGGCTATGAGTGGAAGCCGGGACTCAATGCCCCCTTCGATCCGATTGCCTCCGGCCTCGCAGAGGAAGCAGGACTCAGCGTCATCTGTGCTGACGGCAGGAATATCGAGAACACAATCGCAATTCTCAAAGGCGAAGAGTTCGTGGGGACAACAATCAAGCCTTAACTCTCTGTCTCTTGAGTGAGAGAAAATAAGGGCTTGCATCAGCAAAGGAAGCAGGGAACGGGACATCCTGGGAGAAATCGGGTATCCAGAGAATATCATCATCGCTCTTCTCCTGAATGAATCCGTTCTCTATGCCTTCCTCCTCCACAAAGGTGACAAGCTCATTGTATTCCTCATCACTTATTGCATTGAGAGAGCTATCCTCTTTTGGAGGAACGAACTGGCTCATAAGAGAAAGATAGAAGTTATCCTTGTAGTTTCGGGCAAAGAACTTGATAAATTTCATTGAGCGATTGACAGTTCCGGGAAAAACAAGATGTCTGAGTACCGTACCTTTGATTTTCTCAAGGTCTGTTGCAGGATGGTGTTCCTTTACCCAGTCCATCACGGGGACAATCACATCAGCATACTTTCCCAGTCCGCAGAATACTTTTGAGACATTATGACTGAGGCTCTTGCAATCGAGAAGATAAAGATCTATGTATTTATCGATAAGACTGAGAGCCTCCGTGTTCTCGTATCCTGAACTGTTCCATACAACAGGAAGGGAGAATCCCCTGTTCTTTGCCTTATCAAGGGCATTTACAATGGACGGGATGAAATGTGTCCCTGTGACAAGATTGAGCGTTGCCGCACCCATCTCCTCAAGGTCCAGAAAAAGTGATGAAAGCTCATCTTCTGTTATCTCTATTCCCCAATTCTCCCCGTCAGAACCGGAAATCTGGCGGTTCTGGCAATAGGCACAATGAAGCGGGCATCCTGTGAAGAATACCATCCCAGAGCCCTTCTTCCCAACAAGAGGGGGTTCCTCTCCCCTGTGGAGGCCTGACCAGGCTATCTTGATTTTATCTGACTGTCTGCAGCGTCCGAGATTACCCTCCACTCTGTTTGCATGACAGAGATTGGGACAGAGAGTACAGTCCAAATAGTAAAATTCTGTGTCCATATCATGGATTATAATCGATATCATATTCTTGACAAACCACCTCAATTGGCTATCTTTAGTTCTGATGAAAATTAAATTCCTCAGGAAGAAGAAAGAAGAGAAGAAAAAGGAGATAAGATACATCCTCACCATCGACGGAGGCGGGATGAGAGGAATTGTTCCGGCTTACATTATCAGAAAGATGAATGATGAGTTGAAAAAGAAGACGAACCGTCCCCTTTACTCGTTCTTTGATCTGGTTGCCGGTACAAGTACAGGAGCACTCATCGCCCTGGGCCTTACCTCCCCGACAGAAGGAACTTCCTTCCAGAAAGAGAATGCTGAAGACTATAACGTTGAAAGAAAATACATTAAAGGACGTTTCTTCAAGAAGGAATTCAGCGAACATGTAGGGTTTATCGAACACCTTGCAGATCCCGATATCTTTGTCGACTTATATAAGGAAAACGGAGGAAAAATCTTTTCAAGAAAAGAGCCGAGGGGCATCATGAAAGTTCTAGGTGGACTCAACAAGCTTTTCAGCGACAAGTATGATTCAGTTCCATATGAAGGTTTCCTCTCCTCCTTTTATGGGGACACGCCGCTTGAAGCAGCTCTTGTTCCCACTATGGCAGTAGCATACAACGTGAACAAGGGGGAGAAGTTTATCTTCAGAAGCTGGGACAGCCACGGTTTTCTCACACGTGAGGCCGCACGAGCATCATCTGCCGCCCCGCTCTATTTCTCCCCTGCAAAGTTCATAGAC
The DNA here is from genome assembly GCA_963638045.1 of Faecalibacterium sp. CAG:74. Taxonomy (GTDB): domain Bacteria; phylum Spirochaetota; class Spirochaetia; order Sphaerochaetales; family Sphaerochaetaceae; genus Ornithospirochaeta. The sequence goes on from CAVHPV010000065.1 coordinate 3,986, forward strand.
AGAGAGACAGGAGAGGAACTGACACTCATTGACGGCGGAATAATTGCCAACAACCCCATTCTTGCCGCTTACATAGAGGCAGTAAAGCTCTATCCGAATGCAGATGAATACCGCTTCATCTCGCTCTCGACAGCCTCCAGCGTCACAAGAATGGCCCCCGAGGAGTTCTCAAGTAATCTCTCATGGCTCGGTCCGCTTATGAGCGCTTACGGCTCAGCAAACATGAAAATAAGCCTTGAAGGCGTAGAGTCCATACCGAATGTTAAGGTGCTCCGTGTATGGGAGGATGTGGTGAAGACCCATCTCAAACTTGATGACATTTCCCCCGAAGCTGTAGCCACCCTCACAGATGCCGCAGAGAAAATCTGGGACAAGAAGAAGGATGAAATCACAGCATTCATTGATGAAATGATAGTGAACAGCAATATCCCGACAAAACTCAGGATGAAGAAAAGTCAGGAGAGCATTGAGGACAAGACTTCCGCCAGTCTCGCTCTGCCCTCCCTGTAGGAGAATGCCACATCCCCGACTTTCGATTTATCTCCGACAATGTCTGTGATGAGTTTTACAGCATAGAAACCGATTCCCAATGCGCGGGCGGCAACACCGACCCCGTAGGCCTCCATATCTGAGGCATCAGCTTTGAGAAGCGTATATTGACTAAGCACTTCGCTGGCATATTTTCCTGATGAGCACAGAATATACGGACTCATCTTATCGAGAGTGTATAGTTCGGCAAAGGTTGCCCTGTCCGGCCCAATTGTGGCTCCAAGTCTGACATGCATCACCGTAAGGTCCTGGTCAGGTGTGACAACACTTGAAAATGAAATCACCTCGCCTTTTTTCAAACGTCCGAGAGAACCTGCAGACCCGACAGACACTACAACATCAGGTTTATATTTCACAGCATTAATCACAGTATGTGTGGCAGCAAGTACCGGCCCCACTCCCGAGACACATGTATCCCACGGACCTTCAAGCCCCTTAAGCTCATTCCTGTCCGAGGCAACAAGAAGCACCTTCATAGCGAGAGAGCCGAAATAGCCGCACCGATTACAGGTGAAGACTCAATCTTGATTATTCTGTAGAACATTCCGTTATCTTCTTCAAGAATCCTGTCGAGGAAGTAGCGTGTGTATCTCTCAAGGAACGGAAGCTTATAGAATGTTGTGCCGTCGGCATTGATGACCACAGGATGAAGAGGAGATGACGACTGACACCCCATGAGTGCTGCAGATGTAAGATTAATGGCAGTAAGCTTGGCACTTCTCACAACAATCTTCTTAAGTATTGTGTAAAGAGAAGTCACATCCCTCTCATTTGTTGCAATTGCCCCCAGAAGAGTGTCTCTACTGTATGGGGAGCCAAGAAATGCTCCTACATCAGAGGTCGAGAGAGACGGTATTTTACTGAAAGCATTCATGAATTCGAGAGAGAAAACACTCTCCCTGGCGGCCTCAGAGATGACATAGTGACTGAAAGCACCGATATATGCCCCGCTGATCATCTTTTCAAGGTGATAGCTGTCAGGGTTATTAGTCGTTGCAACAAACCCCCTGTCAAGGTCATTAATCTCAACAAAAAGATTACCGGACTCCGTGTTGATTATCTGGTCTCCGTCATCAAGCGCTATCTTAGCTATGTTTGCATTCTTCTCGATATATGCGGTATTGGTACCCGTTCCCAGGATGAACCCGATATATGATGCAGCCTCGATTCCACCATCAGCCTTAGCAGCAAGAAGGGTTGCGACCGTGTCGTTGACTACACTGTATTTAATGTCGCTTACATCATGTCCCCTGCTTTTGAGAACAGAAAGAATATTCTTCATAAGGGGCTTGCCGATAGTCTCCGGAGCCTTTATCTCCTTACTGTAGAGGATAGGAATACCATCATGGTCTTCTGTTATGGACGCAGCATAGGAGAAACAGAAGCCTATGCGGGTGCTCTTTCCCATGAAGCGCTCTATGTTGTCGGCAAAGATAGAGTAGAACTCATCAGCACTAACCTGCCTCTCCACTCCGGGCATTCCGACTCTCCTGAAGTCTGTTATCTCGGGATTTCCGTCATTGTTGAATGTAACAAGACATGTACGGAAGTTGGTACCACCGGCATCCATGACGATAACACTCTCATTCTTTGTGAGTATCTTCGGGCTCTGGGCATATGTGGGAATCATCTTAAGAGAACTCTCCTCTCCGTTGAGTCCTTTTTTCATCTCACTGTAGAAAACTGAGATGATTTTGCCCGAATCTACATACTCCTCACCGAGGGAGTGATTAGCCAGAAATTCCTTTGCATCCATATTAAGCCTTCCTTAGTCTGTATTTCAGTTCAACATCATATTTTATACCATTAACAGTGTAATCAGAAGAAGAAATTGTGAATATCTTGTCATCTCCTCCCTCGATATCGAGTTTTCCCTTTACAGAATAAACCTCACTCCCGCTCACTATAACAAGATCAAGATCGGCATAAGCCTGGAAAGAGCTGAGATTCCCAGTGAGGATTATATCCATCTTGTCAAGCTCAGACCTTGTTGTTAGTGTGACAGCTCCTGTCACGACAAGCTCTCCCTTCTGGTAATTTCTCTCCTGTAGCATCTTCTTCGTTCTCTTCATCGTCGCACCGTTCTGGGTGATCGAGTAGAGGGCACTCTCGAGGATGGAACACTTCGGTTTCGTGTTCAACGCCTCAAGATATGTTGATGCATCAGAGGAGGAGTAGACGATTTTATCCGGGATTATCTTATCCCCGTCCCCGATGAATGACACCCCTTCAAGAGGCAGCAGCGGAACGGAGGCACGGCTGGAGAGGGTTACAAGCGAGATAGTCTCAAGCTCCTCATAGCACGGTCCGGCACAGAGAGGAAGGAAAAGCAACAGAAGGAGGGATAGAAACAGTAATCTCTTCATCCCTCTAAGTCTACTTTTTTTTCCTCTTTGGGCAATATCAAAGATGGAATTTGTCTGCTAGAATACAGCTATGAGTTCAACTTTTCTCTTCTATGATTTGGAAACATTCGGTCTTAATACTCGTTATGACAGAATAGCCCAGGTGGCTGCAGTCAGAACAGATATGGACCTCAACATAGTCGGGCCGCCCATCCTACTCTATGCGAAACTCTCCCCTGACTATCTGCCAGTCCCGTCATCATGCCTTGTGACTCACATCACTCCTCAGGCAGTGAATGAAAAGGGACTCCCGGAGGCTGAGGTTATTGCCAGACTGAGGGAAGAGATGATGAAGAAAGACACAATCACACTTGGATACAATACCGTCCAGTTTGATGACGAGTGTGTCCGTAATGCCTTATACCGCAATCTTTATGACCCCTATGAAAGGGAATACCTTAACGGGTGCTCCCGCTGGGACATCATAAACCTTGTCAGAGCAACAAGGGACCTCAGGCCTGATGGACTTATCTTCAACAGACTCAATGATGACGGTTTCGTCTCCTTCAGACTCACAGACCTTACCGAAGAGAACAACATAGAGCAGGTCGGAGCCCATGATGCCCTGGTAGACGTTTATGCGACAATAAATCTTGCCAAGTTGATAAAAACAAAGCAGCCTAAGCTCTTCTCCTGGGCTTTGAGTCACCGTGGAAAGGACAGCATCAGAGAGGTCATCGACATAGTGAAGAGGACTCCGTTCCTCTCAACAAGCGGAAAGTTCGTGTCAGAGAAGGGCAATACCCGTCCACTCCTTCCGCTTTACTGGGCAACCAAGAATGACCTTTATTGCTTTGATCTCACATACCCGATTCCCTCTTCCGTTGAACTCGACAATTACGCAGAAAGCGGCATTTACCGTCTCTCTGTCAACAAATGTCCGTTCGTGGCACCACTCTCAACACTCTCCGCGGGATCAGAAAAGAGACTTGGATTCACAAAGAGAGAAATTCTTGATAAGGCAGAGAAAGTTCTAAGAAGCGGCGTCTTCAAAGCAGAGGATTTCACAATGCAATATGAGCAACCATCCTCTGATCTGGACCCCGACCTCTCGATATATGGCTCATTTCTTTCACGTGATGACAAACTCAAACTCGAGGACATCCGTAAGCTTTCCCCAAAGGAAAAACTCATGGGAGAGAGGACAACTCCGTTTGATAACCCTAAATACCATAAGCTTGTCTGGCGTCATGTGGCACGTAACTGGCCCGAGGTTCTCGATGAGAAGGAGAAGGTGCAATGGCGCAATTGGTGTTCACAGCGTCTTGTAGCTCCGCTTGTCAAAGATGCCCAGTCAATCGACGATTATCTTTACACTTGTAATGAATTATTAAATAGTTTAAATACAGATGGAGACGATAAGAAAATAATATTGTCGCTCATAGAATATGCTGAATATTTAAAGAAAACGATAGTAAGACCGGAGAAGGCATGAACAGACTTATAGATTTACTTCCTTCCTTCAAAGAGCAGCTGGAAACTCTTGACCAGACATTGAGTCTTCCTGAGACCCTGGCCGACATGAAGAAGTATAAAGAGAAGATGGTGGAGCGCTCCCATATCGCCCCGATAGTCGAAAAACTTGAAGAGATGCAAAAGACAGAGGAAAACATCCGCGACAACGAGGAACTTCTCAAGACAGAGACCGACCCGGAAATGACAGAGATGGTCAAAGATGACATATCATCCCTGAGGGAGAAACTGGAGAAGGACGAAAGGGAATGCAAGGTGCTCCTCATTCCACCAGATCCACTTGAAGGCAAGAATATAATCATGGAAATCAGGGCCGGCACGGGTGGAGAGGAAGCTGCACTCTTTGCAGCCGATATCTTCCGCATGTATGTCCACTATGCGGAGAAGAAACACTGGAAGATAGAAATTATGAGCCAGAATGAGACCGAGCGTGGCGGATACAAGGAAATTGTCTCATCAATTTCAGGTAAGGATGTCTATGGCTCAATGCGCTATGAAAGCGGAGTCCACCGTGTGCAGCGTGTTCCGGAGACCGAAAGCGGAGGAAGAATCCACACCTCGGCAATTACTGTCGCCATACTTCCGGAAGCCGAGGAAACAGATATAGTAATCAATGAGAAGGACCTCAAGATAGATGTCATGCGTGCAGGCGGCCCGGGAGGACAGTGTGTCAACACAACCGACAGTGCAGTGAGAATTACACATATCCCGACAGGTATTGTCGTCATCCAGCAAGATGAGAAATCACAGCTCAAGAACAAGAACAAGGCAATGAGGGTCCTCAGGTCACGACTCTTCGAGATGGAGGAGGAGAGGAAAAACAGAGAACGCAGTGATGCCCGTAAGAGCATGGTCGGTTCGGGAGACAGAAGCGAGAGAATCAGGACATACAACTTTCCTCAGAATAGATGTACTGACCACCGTATCAACATGACAAGCTACAACCTTGAGGGAATCCTCAACGGGGACCTTGATGAATTTGTTGAGGCATTGAAAATACAGGCAGGAGAAGAAGCACTTAAGAACCTATGACACTCGGAGAACTGAAGAACAGATTACTCTCCATGCCGGGCACCCTTGAGAACCCTTACCTGGAAATCAGAGTACTCCTGTCTTTTCTCGGGATAAGTGAGATAGAACAGATCACTTCTCCCGGGAGAGAAATTGACAATGTGACTGTCTTGAAGGCGGAGAAACTCTTCGCCAGTCGCTTGGCAGGAACCCCGATGGCCTACATAACACACTCAAAGGAGTTCTACGGCCATGACTTCTACGTCGATGAGAACACACTCATCCCCCGTCCCGATACCGAGCTGTTAGTGGACCTTTCCATAAAAACATACAGAAAAAAGGGATACATGGGAAAGATTCTCGATTTATGCACGGGTAGTGGCGCCGTAGCAGCCTCAATAGCCTATGCCCTCTCACGTCCTGTCTCTTTCAGCGACATCTCCCCTGAGGCATTAAAAACAGCAAAGGTTAACTACACAAAGATAACAGGGGAAAGAGGTGATTCAAGAGAGGGAAGTCTCTTCGAACCGTGGGAAGGAGAGAAATTCTCCCTCATTGCCACCAATCCTCCGTATTTAACGGAAGAATGGTTTAAAGAGACTGAAAAGAGCGTACATAGAGAGCCGCATCTGGCCCTTGTGAGTGATAGCGAAGACGGACTCGGGATAATTAAAAAAATTGTGCTTACTTCTCCCCAATACCTGGAAAAAAATGGTACACTCCTCATTGAGTGTGACTACAGACAGACAAAGGTGCTGTCAGCATTGCTCAAAGAGAGTGGCTTTGATAATGTAGCCATAGCAAAGGACCTCAGCGGACTGGAAAGAGTGGTATATGGAGAATACAGAAGAGACTAAAGAAATAGAGACAATCCCGAACAAGGATCTTGTTGACAGATTTGTATCCAAAATACTCAATTACTCTGACGAAGATAAGGCGAAAATCTCCGCTGCGGCAGTCTTTGCTGCAAAGAAGCACGGAGACCAGAAAAGAAAGAGTGGCGAACCATATCTCATTCACCCCATAGCAGTGGCTGAAATCCTGATGAGCTTCAACATGGATGCCGACACGGTCTGTGCGGGACTCCTGCATGACACAATAGAGGACACAGGGACAACGGAGGAGGAGATAGCATCCCTCTTCGGCAAGGAAGTCGGGGTCATGGTCCAGGCAGTCACAAAGATAACCAGGATTACCCAGGACAAGTCCATCCAGGAAGCAGAGACCATCAAAAAGATGTTCTTTGCAATGAGCAAGGATCTGAGGGTGATTCTCATCAAACTTGCCGATAAGCTCCATAACATGCGTACTCTCTCCGGGCTCAGCAGCGAGCGCCGTATTGCATATGCACGTGATTGTCTCGACATCTTTGCTCCGATTGCGGACAGCCTCGGTATGCAGACACTTAAGAGTGAGCTTGAAGATCTTTCCCTCAAGGCCCTGAAGCCTGAAAGCTATGAATACATCAGCACATACCTCCTCGAGCGGAAGAGTGAATACACAGCATTCATAAAGCAGGTGTCCCGTGCAATAGAGGATGCGTGCAAGAAAGAGGGATTGCAGAACATAGAGGTGTCAGGCAGAGTAAAGCATGCCTACTCCATCTATATGAAGATAAAGAAGAGAAAGAAGGAAATCGATGAGATTTATGACATTCTCGGTATAAGGGTAATATGCAACACTACAGTTGAGTGCTACACGATACTTGGCATAATCCACTCCATGTGGCTCCCTATTGAGGGCAGGTTCAAGGATTATATCGCCATGCCGAAAGCCAATAACTACCAGTCTCTTCACACGACTGTCCTCGGTCCGCAGTCAAGACATCTTGAGATTCAGATAAGAACCTGGGAGATGCATAAGACTGCTGAGGAAGGCGTTGCAGCCCACTGGGCGTACAAAGCTGCAAGCGGAAGCGAAAGCGGTACCTGGAAGAATATGGACTCCATCAACTACCAGAAGATAGTCAAGAAGATTAAATCCTGGTCAAAGGAGATTGCGCAAAGCGAAGACTACATGGAGGAGATTAAGAACGAGCTTTTGAAGGATTCGATTGTCGTCTTCACTCCCCAGGGACATGTCATCGAACTTCCGGTAGGTTCCACTGCACTTGACTTCGCATACAAGATTCACACTGAAGTCGGCAATCATTGCTCAGGTGCGAAGGCGGACGGCTCGATAATCCCGCTCAACAAACCGTTGAAGAATACCCAGATAGTCGAAATCATGACATCTCCTTCCGCTCACCCGAACCAACAATGGCTTGAAGCCGCACAGTCATCATCGACAAAGAAGAAAATCAAGGCATGGCTCAACAGGTACCAGAGTGCAAATGTTCCTGAGATAAAACAGCCGGAGAAGCCATCTCCTCTCCCCCCGGTAAAGAAAGGCCCACAGCCTACCAATCCGGCAAAACTGATAAACGGCACATTAAGCTATGTCTCCCAAGATACCAAGGCAACTCTCATGGTCGGAGAAGACAGCAACATAATGTATTCATTTGCAAAATGCTGTAATCCGATGCAGGGAGATGACGTTGTAGCCTATATCACACGGGGCAGAGGATACATCATCCACCGAAGGGATTGTTCCAACCTCAAGCACATGGCGGAGGTTAATGAGAGGACGGTTTCCGTAAAATGGACAGGAGATGAGCTCATGAAGCATTACCGCATAGTGGCAAAAATTGATTCAGACATCTTCGGTCAGATAGACAACGCAGTCAGGACACACGGCGGCAGGCTCAGGAAAGGCACTCTCGGCATAGACGGAAACAGACTCACCGGGGACTTCACGATAATTGCGGAGAGTGAAGATGCAATCAGAAAGTGCACAGCAGCCATCAGAACCATTCCGACTGTCATAGAGCTTACCGGTGCGGGCAAATAGCCTTTGCCGCTTCCCCTGTATGCAAAGTTTCCTTCTGAGAGCCATGGATTCAATCTGTCGGCAAGGCATTCCATATACCAGGAGTAAACACAGCTTAAAACGTACTACCGAAAATGCATGAAACAGGGAAGAGCAACCTCATGCACAATTACTGAAAATACTCAACCTCTGTTTTCAAGTAGAGAAAAATCAAGCCTGTAAGTCATATCCTCATCTGAGTTTTGCATGAAAATTTAGTATATAATCGAATAAGTATTTAGTATTTTAGGAATTAAGGGTTGATTTACTCTCTAATATATGCTAAACTTTTAGTATATATGAGAGGTAAGCCATGTCACGCCATAAAGACCCGAATACTCAGTACAGAATGAAGCTGTTTGTTTCAAACAGTCACCGATATGCAGCCACCGCAAGTCCGGGATATAACAATGAAAAGAAGTGGGTCTCGAA
>CAVHPV010000066.1:0-12688 GCA_963638045.1 Faecalibacterium sp. CAG:74
AGGGGGTTCAAGCAAAATGGACAAATCTACTTAGCAATTAAGAGACAAAATTAGAAGGCTTTAACATGGGGTCTTTTATCTGGTATTGCATATGGTTGTATCCTTTAAATACAGGAAAGACACCGCCGGGGTAAGAATCCATGACGCTCTCCCAGTATTTGAAATGCTCCTCAATGGACCCGAATTCGAAGAAGCAATTCTCTTCCTTGATGTTGTTGAAATGAGGGAACGGTTTATTTTCAAGACTATCCATCATCTGCCGGTGGAGATTGTAGTAAGTCAATGCCTCCCCTGCCTTAATGAAGTAAGGCTTTATTGTTTCATCATCACACCACATTATCTTTTTCAGTGTCTTTCCCTTTGACCAATAGAGACTCTTAATTGCTAAGTAAAGAAAAGGTACCATGATTCTCCTCGTACCCTTTCAATCTGTGCAAATTGTCCCCCGTCAAAAAAAGGCATGCTTCACCTCAATTGTGCTCTGGCTGAGGAATGTACATGCCAAGTCAGCCCCAAGGAGGAGGAAACAAGGAGCTCAAGCTTCTCCACGCCCTCTCTGTAGAGAAATGACACAACCTGTCTTACCTCTTCATCTTTCGATATATACTTCTGACCCTTTGAATATACAGTTGAGGTTGGAAGAATGACAAAGTAATCATTCTTCAGATATTCTGCCACGGGAAGCGAGCTCTCTCCAGTTACACCCATAGCATGAAAAAAGAGTACGGCATGATTCCTTCTGTCGCCAAGTGTTCTGAAAACCATAATTTCTCCCAAAGAGAAAGGAAGAGACTATGGAAGACCCCTTTTCTTTCTTATGGTTAGATTTATCTAACTTAACGGTTTTGAGAAGCCCTTAGATATCGAAGCCGAAGTTGAGTGTCAACCCCCAGCGGAACATGAAGTTCCTCTTCCAGTCCGTGCTCCCCTCAAACTTCCACTTCTCCCCCTTCGACTCAGCTAGCTCGCGGTAGAAATCGACATGTTCTCCCGTGACATATGACATCCCTGCAAATACGGAAAGTGTGAAGGATGTGCTGTTGAATGAGATAAGCCCCTCCGGAATCATTGTTATTCCTGCTTCACTCTCTACAACAAATGACCAGTCAGGACCGTTATTACCATTGCTGAAGCCGTAGCTGTACGACGGGAGAGGCATATAATCAATCATGTTTGAGAGAAATGTCAGGTCCCATTTCATGTATCCCAGCCCCAATGAAACATAGGGTGCTATCCAGTTTCCGAGAGCAGCCACAGGGTACTCATACTCTATTCCAATTGTATTCATCGAATGTCCCTGCTTCACCCTCATCATTTCAGTCGGGATACTATCAAGTTCAACCTCTTTGTTTATCGGATAGCCGGCAACATACCTGTTCTTGAGAACCACTGACCAGTTTTCAGCAAACGGGTAATTGAGCTCCTGGTCACAATATGTAAGTCCCATCATATTGCAAAATCCCATTGAGAAGTAGATATTGTTCTCCTTCCATATAGTCGGGTGAAAAAGTGACATCACATCAAATGAGAGTACGGCATAGCCGAAATGGTTGGTCAATTCTGTGAAGTAATTGATGGCAAAGAAACCGGTATTTATCGTATACCCTGCATACGGTCCGTTTATATAGCGTGAGTAGAGGTCCATTGTTGAGGAGGAATTATGCTCCTGCGTCCAATTCCACCCGGCCGTCATACCGACAATCTCACTGTAGTCATTATATAGTGTAAGGGAAGCATTAATCTTCTCCCCGGACTCAAAACCGAATGCATGATAAATACTGCCACCGAGAGAAAGTGCAAGCTTAGATTCCCCAAGAGAGTATATATTGGCATAAATCACACTATTGAGTCCGAGATAATAGTGGAAACGTATCTCATTGTAGTCATAAGCAAGGTCCACTCTGTGTATTTTGCTTATCTTATGGATTGTATTCTGGAGAAAATCATACCCGGTGTTACCCGAAAGGAAGAACCCGGTCTCAGGAGAGACTCTCAATGAGAAGAGCGATTCAAAGTCATGGGTAAAGTTAAGACCTGCCTTTATCTCAGTTACATCGATTCTTCCACTGTACAGTGCTCCCGAGTCCTCGACAGAGCTGTCTCTGATATCCCAGCCAGACTTCCAGCCGCGGTTGGTGATGCCGTTGAGATTGGCCTGGAGGTACCATCTCTCCCCTGAGAGGTATACATGCTCGGAGTATGAAAGCTGATCATCGTCATTACGTGAAAGCCCGTAGGCATATTTATCATTACCTATTCCAAGTTTCACAGACCTGAGTGCCCACTCGGAGGATGAAGCGGAGAGGGAAAGGGAAAACACAACAAAAAGGATTATCAAAAGGACTGTCTTTTTCATAACCCGAGAATAATATAAAGAAGGAGAAAATGTCATCTTTCTCTTTTGCATTTCAGGTGAAATACCGACTGTTTCAGAACATATACTTGCTGGTATACCTCATCTCCAGCAATTTGTTTGGAAAGACAGCAATGCAAGAACAAAAATATGCTACGGAGGAATCACTCTGTTCAGCCAATAGAGCCCCGTGCGAAACAGAAAACCAACCGTTTTATGGAATGAAATACAACAGGTAGGTACTCTCCCCGTCCTGTGGATGCTGCTCCGAGTTATCCCAATTTTCCAGGAGAGATGAGAAGAACTCAGAAGCCGTCTGTCTTTGAGGAATGAACGATGTATAGCCAGCAACTTCCCTCTCGTTCTTTATGTCCACAACATCACCGTCATCATCTATGATGTAGAATGGAACTTCTATCCGGGTTGTTTTCTCTGACGAGTGCTCCCATCCCAGATGGGAAAGAACCTCAAGCGTGAATGCCCCGTGAGATTCCCAGTCGCCGTTTTCAAGTTCTATCGCATACTCCTCGCTTGTCTCATCCATCGAGGAGGCACTCATGACCTCTATATTAATTGCATGGTCATAGTCGCTCTCATCAATGTAATCGGAGAGATTATCTGCTGCATAGCCGGAGTAGCATGCATCAATTATAAGAACAGAGTCACATTTCAGGAATGAAAGTGCCGTATAGAGAACATACATTTCAAGGCTTGAGCAGTCAGAATAATAGTTATCCCAGGTGTATGCGGTCGCGAGAACTCCTGTCTTGTAGCTCTCTGTGCTCTTCTCCATGCTGTCAAGGATATCTGAAATAGTATCTTCATCCACATCAAATGCCCCCAGCCTGTCCATCACCGTACTCTCTGTTATCGTATTCAAATCCAGGACAGAGTTCACTTCTTTCTCTGTCAGTCTTCTGTCCTTCAGATACGGGACAAGAAGCTTTGACATATCAGAGGAGGTGAATGCATCCTCGCTTCCACCGTGCCCAGAATAATAAACAATGAGAAGATCATCATAATCAAGATCGGAAGAAAGAAGGATTTCATTGATAATATTCTCATCTGAGGGGTAAGTCGGAGTATCCTTTATATCAAAGAAGTCAAACCATATATCCTCATCAAGTGCGGTTATTCTCTCATAGAGTGCATCCAGCGTCTCAGCGTCCCTCACTCTGTCCGTAACCAGCCATACCCCGTCATCAAGTTCATATTCCATGGCATCATCCGAGTCGGTATTGAGGGAGAGAAGTATCTCCTCAACAGGGACGAGAAGTTCCTCCCGCGGGATTGTAACCTCAATGTAATAGTCCCCTTCCCCTTCCTGGAGCATCAAGATGCTCTCAAACTCAACCCCTTTGGCTTCCATCACATTCTGTACGGCAGCAGTCATTTCAACGGCATCATTTATTGTCCCGTAGAGAATCATCTCCTCATCGGGGGAGTTGGTATAATCGATACCTATAGAAATCATCCTTACCTTGTCAGGGGAGGAGAAGAGTGAAACGGAGAGCAGAACACATAAGATAACAGATAGAAGTCTTTTCATTGTCATTCCTTATTTTCGGCGACGATTCTATCCATTGTCCAATGCGTTTTCAACCCTTTTTCCCATTCGGGTGAAAGAGAAAAGAGAGCATAGTAATGTCATCTGCCTGGGGAGCAGAACCTACAAAGGAGTCAACATCCATCATGATTGTCTGGATCAGCTCATCCGGTTGCATGCTCTTGTTAATATTGACTGTTCTCTTCAACCTCTCCTCTCCATATAATTCATCTTTCCCGTCTGTTGCCTCCGTCACACCATCCGTATAAAGGAAGATTGAATCCCCTGGGGCCAAAGTCAGCTCTGAAAGTCTGTACTTTGTATTCTCAAGCCCGGCAAGCACAAAACCGCTTCTGGTCCTGAGGTACTCATACTCTCCTCCACCAAGTCTCACAAGAGGAGAATTATGCCCCGCATTGACGTAGGAAAGATGACCAGATATCACATCAACAACCCCGAGCCAGGCTGTCACAAAGAGCCCCTCCTGATTGGACTCCGAGAGAAGCCTGTTCACCCTGGTGAAGACCTCTTCAGGGCTTGTCCCTTCCTGAGCCCTGTCCTTGATAAGCGTCTTTGCTATAACCATGAAGAGCGCTGCGGGGACACCTTTCCCCGACACATCCGCTATCACAATCGCAAGATGAGTGTCGTCAACAAAGAAGAAATCATAAAAATCACCACCGACTTCCTTTGCCGGAGACATCGTTGCAAATATATCAAATTCCTCCATCTCCGGAAATGCAGGGAAGACACATGGGAGCATGGATGTCTGTATGTGGGTTGCAACTTCAAGTTCTGATTCTATTTGCTGTCTCTCAATACTGTCCCTGATCTGAGTCTCGAGAAGTTTGCGTGTTCTGTCGGAAATGGTCGAGCATATAACTGTCTCACCAAAGAGAATAAGGGAGCGTGGAATAATGTAGTAAATGATGACACGCCTGATAGTTGAGGCTGTAACAACTCGGGGGGTACCACTATACACAGCCGCAAGCAAAGTTGAATCCCATTCCCCATAGCATGTCCCGATTACAAGGGAAATCCCCATGCATACCACAGATACAATCCAGATACCATAGGAAAACTTCTTCGAGTAGTAGTGACACCCGAGAGCACATGGAACGGCCCATGCAAGAATGGCGTGACTCGGAAGGGTTGCGGAGAGGAAGGTGATGCCGAATATGCAACAAATGAGAATGTAATACTTCAATCGGGGCGAATACGCATCAAGAGTTTTCACAAGAAGGGATGGAAACAACATGAGGATTATCCCCCCTATTGCAGCTATATTCATCAATAATGCGGGGACTATGAACACTCCTATGACATTTAACAGCCAGATCAACACAATCACAACGGAGAGCACACACATACAGCGTGCACAATAGAGGTTGGCCTCCCTCTCGTTCTCTCTGAATGCCAGCGGATATTTCTCTTCATTAATAATGGTGTCAGGCATGATTCCTCCCGTCTTATATGTATGAATGATATTATCCTCTCTCATGATTCTCAAGAAGGGAAAAAGCACACAAAAGAAGAAAAGAAAACGAAAGTTTAAAATGAGCAACACTTGTATATATAAGGAAATAACATAATTATTTCCCTTATTGGGAAGTTCCAAGTTTCCCATGATTACCAATTTCGTGATAAAAGTAACCAATTACGGAATCAAAGCCCCGAACATACGTCCCGGTTGGTAAGATGATGTCAGTTTGCCGGGGTGCAAATTAGTCTGCCGTCCGGCGTGGAGCCACATGAAAAAAACTGATTATGCAATAGAGAACAGACTCGCCGGGCTGTCTCCGGAACTCTACCGGCGTTACCGCGACTGCTTTGTGATATCGGGAAGGATGCTCACAAGATACGAAAACTACTTTCCGGACTTCACGGATCACTCTCTCCTACACACAATGGATATCCTTGAGTTCTGCAACAACCTTATCGGAGACCAGATCGGGGCACTGGGGGCAGAAGACCTCTATGTCCTCGTGATGGGAGCCCTCTTCCATGATGTCGGGATGGGAATCTCTTTCTCAGACTTTGATGAATTCATGACAAAGCTGGGACTTCACATTCCGGAGGATGCAACGGAGCGTGCATGGGCAGTGAGACGCAACCACCAGGAGCTCTCGGGACTCTTCCTGGCTAAATATGCACCCATCCTCGATATCCCGAATGAAAGGTACCTTTATGCCATCATTCAGGTATGCAGAGGACACCGCAAAACCGAGCTTATGGATGAGAATGTATATCCTCCCCTTTATGAGGTTGAAGACGGCAGAAGCGTGCACCTACCATATCTTGCCGCCCTCATATGTCTTGCTGATGAACTCGACATCTCACAGGATCGCAATATCAGTTTCCTCTATGATGTGGAAAGCATGCCGTCAGAGAGAGACCGCATAGAATTTCATAAGCATATGGCCATCTACAGCGTGGAGCTCGAGGAGAGTATAGTTGCTGTCAGAGCAAGAACAGATGAGCCTGAAATCCAGGAAGGCGTAAAGGAAGTATGCGATAAACTACGGGAGAAACTTCTCTATTGCCGGAAAGTGGCTGAGGAGCGGTCCCCCTTCATTATTACACAGAAAAATGTTGTCCTCACTTTTGACGAAGAGGGGAAAAAGGAGGAGAAATGAGCAGCCTGGACAGAATTTTCCACCTCAATGAAAGAGGAACAACAGTACAGAAAGAGCTGACAGGAGCCCTGACAAGCTTTTTCTCGGTGGCATATGTCATATTCGTGACCCCGAGCTATCTCTCGCTCACGGGTATGGACTACACGGGAGTCCTCCTTGCCACATGCATCTCATCCGCTCTGGGGTGTTTCCTCTCGGCATTCTTCAACCTCCCGTTCATCCTCTCTCCGGGAGTCGGACTCAATGCATTCTTCACATATACTCTCTGTCTCACCATGGGATACACATGGCAGCAGGCACTTGCAATAGTCAGTATATCTGGAATCCTGTATCTCATAATCAGCATTACACCTCTCAGAAACCAGATGGTAAGCTGCATACCACCCAGCATGAAGAGTGCAATAAGTGCGGGAATGGGTATGTTTATAGCACTGATCGGGCTTTTAAACACAGGTATCATCAAAGCTGAAAACGGCACCCTCCTTCTGGGGGACCTCAGTGCCTCCTCCACATTCCTCTCAATCCTGGGGCTCCTCATCACGGGGATCCTGATGGCATGGAAGGTAAAGGGAGCAATGCTCATAGGGATCATTGCAACAACCCTTATTGGTTTTCCTCTCGGAGTCACTCCCCTCCCGGGATCGGTGAATATCTCATTCTCCTCCCTCGGCGCACTATTTCTTTCACCAGACTTCAAAGGCATCTTCTCACTGGGAATCCTTCCCCTCATCACCGCAGTCATCACATTCACAATGTGTCTCTGTTTCGATACAATCGGTGCACTGATTTGCATTGCGGGAGCGGGAGATCTTCTTGAGAAGGATGGATCACTCGGACGCAACAGTCTGGGGATGACTGCCGTTGCAATATCCTCTGCGGTGGCTCCTTTAATCGGTTCCCCTGCAGTAGGCATACCCGTTGAAGGATCAACCGGTGTTGCAGATGGTGCCAGAACAGGACTGTACACCCTCTCAACCGGCATTCTCTTTCTCCTTGCCACACTGCTCTCCCCGTTCGCATCGGTTATTCCGGGTGCCGCCACATCTCCGGCACTCATACTCATCGGGATGCTGATGATAGGTAATGCTACAAACATATATTGGCATAACATAGAGATAGCACTCCCTTGTTTTCTCACTATGATCATGATTCCCTTCACCTACTCCGTTGCTGACGGCATCGGTGTCGGCTTCATTTCATATACTGCTGTTGCCATAGCCACAGGGAAAGCAAAGAAGATTCCTCCTGTGACATGGGGACTTTCGTTCATGTTCATCGTCATGTATATACTTTCAGCGCTTTGAGGAGGAATAGAATGAAAAGTTTAGAACAATACTTCCGTCTTGAAGAAAAAGGGACGACGCTGAAGAGGGAGATCCGTGGTGGTATTACCACATTCCTTTCCTCGGTTTATATAATTGCTGTCGTACCGGGGATTCTCAGTCTCACGGGGATGGACAGAGGGTCATTGGTGACCGCTGTCTGTATCATAACAGGTATCGGAAGCATCCTTTCGGGGCTTATATCCAACACTCCATTTCTCCTTGCCCCCGGATTGGGCTTCTCGACAATATTCACCTATACAATATGTAACAGTTATGAGGCCACCTGGAGTGAGGCACTTACGCTTGTTGCTGTTTCGGGTCTGCTTTACCTTCTTCTTTCTCTCAGTCCACTTGGCGAAAGAATCAATGATGTTATCCCGATGCCATTCAAGTTTGCACTCTCTGCGGGAGTGGGACTTCTCATCACACTCTCCGGGCTTATCAACTCGGGGCTCATAACAGCAGAGAACAACCTTCTCGACATGGGGGTCATCACAGCTCCGGGGCCGCTGTTGGCACTCCTGGGGATATTCCTCACCACAATGCTCTCCTTGAAGAAGGTTCCCTGTGCAATAATCATCGGAATGGCCATCACTGCACTCCTCGGAATTCCATTCGGAGTGACAACAATACCACACTCGGTCATTTCCAGCTCGGGGTTATCAGGGCTATTGTTCTCCCTGGACTTTTCGGTCTTCAATAAACTCGGCTTCATTCCTGTGTTCTCCTCTCTTCTTTCCCTTGTGACAGCATCATTTTTCGATGCAACAGGCACAATACTCGGAATCGGGACAGACATGGGTCTTACATTAAAGACCGGAGAACTTGAAGGTCAGAGGAAACTCATGTGTGCAAACGGAATTTCAACATTCCTCGGGTCTCTTATAGGGGTGAGCAACATCACAGTCATGGCTGAGTCTGCAACAGGTATAAGGGAGGGGGCAAGAAGCGGCCTCTCGACAGTAGTTGCCGGCATTCTCTTTCTTGTCCTCACTCCGTTTGCTCCGCTGTCACAGATGATTTCAGGAGCAGCAATGGCTGCACCTCTTGTGATGGTCGGAATGTCAATGATGAGCGGTATAACCCAGATAACCTGGAAACATGTGGAAATTTCACTGCCATGCTTCCTTATCATCATGGGAACGCCATTCACATTCAGCATTACAACCGGCCTGATGCTCGGAATCATCTCATACACTGTCATCATGGTTGCGAGGAAACGTTTCCGCCTTGTCGATCCGGTTCTCTACGGAATTACGGGAGTATTTATCCTCGACATGGCTCTCGGAGCACTTCTCTGAACATTCCCCCCGCCTGACACGGCGGGGACTTTACTTTCATAATTACCAGCATCAGTCAACTATGAAAATATGTCATTTGTCCATTGACTAATATCGGGTTTTATATGATTATCGTTGTTAATTACCATTGTTAATCAAAAGGACAAAATATGACAATAGATAACATAAAACGGGTGCTTGATTCATTCTACCTGGCAAAACGTGCAAGTGAGATGCTTCCCCTACTTCCGGAGGGTGTGACAAGCTCATACATCCGCTATCTCGATATCATCGTAAAGCTCAAGGCTGAAAAAGGCTCTGTGCGTGTTTCTGACCTCTCTGATGCACTCTGTGTACAGAGACCCGGAGTCACAAGAACGATAAGGGAGATGGAAGAGAAAGGCTTTTTACGTAAGACAGCCTCAGATGAGGACGGAAGGGTGACCTACATTGAAATCACCCCCTCCGGTGAGGCACTCTCAAGAAAATATAACGAGGATGTCTTTGTCCCCCTTATCGGAGCGCTCTCATCTGTCAGTGACAGTGATGTCGAGACCCTTATAAAGACAATACAAAAGTTCTACGATGCAATGATCAATGGAGGAAAATACAATGGATAATAATGCCGATTTCACAGAAGGCAGCATATTTCGAAAGATGATCCGCTTCATGATCCCAGTTCTTGCAGCCCTCATGCTGCAGGCAGCCTACGGTGCTGTGGATCTTCTTGTCGTAGGAAGATTCGGCACGACGGCAGGACTCTCGGGAGTATCAACAGGAAGCCAGGTACTGAACCTCGTGACATTTGTAATCACACAGCTGGCAATGGGGATTACTGTCCTCATCGCACGGTACCTGGGGGAAAAAAGTGAGGAGAATATCGGACCTGTAATCGGAGGCACAGCTCTTGTATTCACAATCCTCTCTGCAATTCTCTTTGTAGTGATGACTCTCTTTTCCCGTCCGATCGCCGTTCTCATGCAAGCCCCAGAGGAAGCCGTAGAGCAGACGTCAGAGTATGTCCGTATATGTGGTGCCGGGATATTCTTCATAGTCGCATACAACCTGCTCTCAGCAATTTTCAGAGGGCTTGGAGATAGTAAATCTCCCCTAATTTTCGTTGCGGTTGCATGTGTCTTTAATATAGTTGGCGATCTCCTTCTTGTGGCGGTCTTTCATATGGATACGGCAGGTGCCGCAATCGCGACAGTCTTTGCCCAGGCTGTCAGCGTTGTTTTTGCACTCATCCGCCTGAAGAGACTTGGTCTACCGTTCAAAATCACAAAAAATGATTTCCGCCCCAACAGCCATGCCAAACTGGCATTCAAAATCGGATTTCCCCTCGCCCTCCAGGAATTCCTCACCCAGGTATCATTCCTGGCTCTGTGCGCATTTGTGAACAGGCTCGGTCTTGCGGCGTCCTCCGGCTACGGGGTCGCATGTAAGATTGTGAACTTTGCAATGCTGATTCCGAGTGCTCTGATGCAATCCATGGCATCATTTGTGTCTCAGAACATAGGTGCTGGAAAGAAAAAACGTGCAAAGCAGTCAATGCTGACAGGAATCCTGATTGGAGTCGTAATCGGCATCGTAGTATTTGTTCTTGTCCTCTTCAAGGGAGATATGCTGACATCCATCTTCTCAACGGATCCTGATGTGATATCGGCAGGATTTGACTACCTCAGGGGATTTGCCCCCGAGACGATTGTCACAGCCGTTCTCTTCAGTATGATAGGCTATTACAACGGAACAAACCACACTGTATGGGTCATGGTCCAGAGTCTTGTCCAGACACTCCTTGTGAGACTCCCTCTAGCTTATATTATGAGCATACAGCCTGATGCAAGTCTGTCGGCGATCGGACTCTCAGCCCCGATTGCAACTACTGTGGGGATTGTCCTGAATGTATGCTATTTTGTGTTTCTTGAGAAAAAGGAGAAGAAGAATATGGGAGAAGAGAAATGAAATCCCCCTGGAGTATCTTGCACCCGTGGGAGGAAACTACATAGACTGGAGCTGTGAGGTAAGAGAGATGAAGATTCTGCTCTTTGGAATAAGCTGTGTTGGAAAGACGACAACGGTGGAGCTTCTTGCAGAGAAGCTTGGCTGTTCCTTCTATGACCTGGACGAGGAAGTGAAGACACGCCTTAATACCACGATAGGAAAGTTTGTGTCATCAAATTTCCGATATGAGAGGGATAAGATACGCAGCGGCATCATAAATGGTATCTTGAAAAGAGACGAAGACATGGTCTTCTCAATAACCCCTATGTGCTACACACGGTTCTTCAAGAAACAGCTTTCGAGTTCCGAAATAATCCTCATCGAGCTCAGAGACACTCCCGAGAACATATTCTCCCGTATTATATTCACTGATGAGAATGATGTTCCTTACAAAGATGACAAGTATGTGCAGAAACACAAAGACCACTATATGCATGAGATAAAGGAAGACCTGAAGTACTTCAGAGAAGTCTACAGAAAAATAGGTGCAGCCATCTTCAGGATGAATGGTGACACTCCCGAGAGAGTCGTGGAGAGAATCATCGATGACTATTCTCTCCAAAGTAGCACAGAAACTGAGATAATCCGTGGCAATTAGATGACAATGCCACGAAGGTGATCCATCTCATGCTGGATGACCTCTGCCATTAATCCCGAAAAGCTTCCCCTCATCTTTTTTAATGTCGGATCGCACCACTCGACCTCGATATCATGATACCTGATGCACTCGCGCTCTCCGTCCAGGGAAAGACATCCCTCCTTTGTGACATACTCCCCGCTTTTTTTCACAATAGCGGGATTGAGCATGACAACCGGGAAAGGTCCCGCCGCCACAATTATGATATTCTTCCTCACTCCGATCATGTTTGCAGCCATCCCGACACACATATTTCTGTTTGCCATCAGTGTATCTTCAAGATCCATGATAAGTGGAATATCATCCGGGGTGGCATCCACAGACGGGAGGGAGAGGAACTTCACATCCCTGACAATCTCCCTGACCATCAAAACCTCACTGTCTCAGGTTCATGCGTAAAAGAATAAAATACAGCAACGGCATTCCTGAAAAAGAAGACTTCTGTATTGCCGTCATCAGGGTCATACATAGCTTGAAGCGAAGGGTATGCCTTCAGCATCGAAACCCTTGCCTCCCGGCTGTCATCCTCGATGAGCTCTCCGGTGACTCTCAGCCACTCCCCATTCATGAATGCACATATCTCAGCCTTCGGATTTGCATGAAGCTGTCTTGAGACATCCTTCTTCTTTCCTGTCTGTATATACAGCTTTCCGTTATAGATGTGTGCAGTTCCGAACGGTCTAACCCTCGGCTGATCACCTTCAACTGTTGCTAGATAATAGGTTCCCGCATCCTTCAGGAACTTCTCAACTCTTTCCATAGTTCACCTCACTGGTGTTGATTCTATCACCCGATTGGATGTACTTCCATAAGACAATGGCAGATCCAAAGGAATATCACCGTACAGAAAGTAATCTTTAGATTTGGTCGATAAATTCAGTCCATGAAGATATAAACCACAAGAATT
>CAVHPV010000067.1:0-12651 GCA_963638045.1 Faecalibacterium sp. CAG:74
CAGAAGGTAGAGCAGAAGGTAGAGCAGAAGGTAGAGCAGAAGGTAGAGCAGAAGGAATTGCCTCAAACATAGAAAAGACTATGAGAATAATACGGGAGGCTGATATCCCGGAGGCATCCAAGGAGCTTCTCATAGCGAAACTCAGTTGCTGATAGGACAGGGCGTCACATAAATCTGCGACGCCCCATTCTTTATTGTTATTTCTCAAGGTTTTCTTTGATGATTTCGAATACTGTCTTCCACTTCGTACACATCTCTTCGGGTTTGAAATAGATGGCAATTTCTCTTTCAGCTGATGCGGGGCTGTCGGAGCCGTGGATGCAATTGTAGCTCATAAGTGGGGAGAAATCTCCTCTGACAGTGCCGACTTCAGCTTGAGCAGGATTGGTCTTTCCCATCAGCTGTCTCATTCCTGAAATGGCATCCTCTCCCTCAACGACCATTGCGACAATCGGAGCTGATGTGATGAATTTTACAAGTCCCGGGTAGAATGGCTTTCCTTCATGCTCGGCATAGTGAGCTGCGGCTTGCTCGGGCGTGACTTCCAGCATCTTGAGTGCGATAATCTTGTATCCTTTTTCCTCTATGCGTGTGATAAGTTTGCCGATGAGCCCTCTCTGGACTCCGTCCGGCTTAATAGCAATAAACGTTCTTTCAATCATTTTGTGTTTCCTTATTTAATCTGAAGTGTAGCACAAAAGAGCACATTCATTGAACTGTAGATTTTTAGCGATGATGATACTTTGCAGTATGTTGCAAATTGTTGCAATTTTATTTGACTTTGACCCGCAGTAGGATAAACTAATAATACGGCAACCCCGTAAAAGAGGAGACATTTACACATGGCAGATTTAATGAGACCTATTCCTTTCTCCGAACTTCTTACAAGAATCGCAGGGGAATACAAGAATCATGATTCCATTTTCAGTATTAACAGAGAGCAGTTCTATGAAGATAAGGAGAAGCACTTTGTTGATGTGTTCAACCAGAAGTGTTCTACACCCATGGGACCTGCTGCAGGTCCTCACACTCAGCTGTGTCAGAATATAATCGCATCATATCTTGTAGGTGCAAGGTTTATTGAGCTCAAGACTGTCCAGATTATGGACCACCTTGAGATTGCAAAGCCTTGTATTGATGCCAGGGATGAAGGTTATAACGTCGAGTGGTCGACAGAGTACACACTCGAGAAGGCTTATGATGAGTACCTGAAGGCATGGATAGCTCTCCATATGATCGAATCCATTGCCAGAAATAGGGTTATCGAGAAGCCGTCATTCATCTTCAACATGAGTTGTGGCTATAACCTGGAAGGTATCAAACAGGAGAAGATGCAGATTTTCATCGACAGCATGATAGATGCAGGTAAGAAGCCTCTCTTTGAAGAATACATAAATGAAGCAAAGGCTCTTCTCGATGACGGACTCCTGGATGGAACAGGGTTTGAAGACAGGAAAGAGAAAGTGGAGAAAACTCTGGATAAGATCAGTAAGAACATATGTCCGTCTGTTACAGTCTCCACAATGCACGGATGTCCTCCTAAGGAAATCGAGGCAATCTGTTCATACCTCCTGACAGAAAAGAAACTTGACACATTCGTTAAACTCAATCCGACACTTCTCGGGTATGACACAGTCAGAAACGTACTTGACACTCTCGGTTACAATTATGTGGTTCTCAAGAGGGAAAGCTTCGAGCATGACCTCCAACTCTCCGATGCTAAGGCAATGCTTCACCGTCTTATCGACCTCGCTTCGAAGGAAGGTAGAAAGTTCGGCGTCAAGCTTACAAATACACTCGGCAACGTCAACCCTCAGGATGTTCTTCCGGGAGATGAGAGATATGGTTCGGGAAGAATTCTCCTTCCACTCTCAACAAGAGTTGCACTTATTCTTTCCGAGGAATTCAACGGTTCCCTTCCGATTTCATATTCGGGCGGTATCTCGGCACTTTCCGTAAAGGATCTCTTCGAGACAGGTATACATCCGATCACACTTGCAACTGACATGCTCCATCCGGGCGGATATGCAAAAATGAGCCAGCTTTGCGCTATCTGCAATGAGTCAACGAATGCATGGAAAATGGACACAATCGATGTGTCAAAATTGAGAAAGTTTGTCGAAAAAGTGTCCGACCCGAAGGGGATTGCAGGTAAGGAGTACAGAGGAACAAATTCAGTCAAGGTCAACACTCCTCTTGAGCTCTTTGACTGTTATGTTGCTCCATGCGTCGAGTCATGCCCTATCCACCAGCCGATTCCTGAGTACGTAAGTCTTGCCGGTGACGGAAGAATTGCAGAGGCTTTGTCTCTCATTTACACATCGAACGCACTTCCGAACATTACAGGATGGATCTGTGACCACCAGTGTCAGAATCATTGTTCGAGGATGGACTATGAGGGACCGGTTCAGATCAGAGAAGTCAAGAGGCTCTGTGCAGAACTCGGATTTGAAGAATACAAGAAGAATTTCTGGGACAAGCCGGAAGAACCTTCCGATATTAAAGCAGCGGTGATCGGTGCTGGTCCTGCAGGTCTCAGTGCTGCTTACTTCCTTGCTCTTGCAGGTTTTGATACTACAGTATTCGAGAAGGAGAAGGTTGCAGGAGGTGTCGTGAAGAATGTTATCCCTGAATTCCGTATTCCGTCATCTGCTGTTGACAAGGATGTTGAGTTCATTAAGGAGCAGGGTGTAAAGTTCGTGTTCTCCACACAGAAGACTATCGATGAACTCAAAAAAGAAGGATTTGAGTATATCTTTGTTTCTGTCGGTGCAACAGAACCCAATGACCCGAGGGTCACAGGGAACGGCCCGAGAGAGAGTGCTGTCTCTTTCCTTCTCAAGAGCAAGAGAGGAGAGAAAGTCGCCCTCGGTAAGGATGTGATTGTAGTCGGCGGCGGTAATACTGCAATGGATGCAGCAAGAATGGCTGTCAGAACATCAGGGGTAGAGAGTGTGACTGTCATCTACAGGAGAAGTGAGAACGAGATGCCGTGTGACAGGGAAGAATATGAAATGGCACTCTGTGACGGTATAAAGTTCATGTTCCTCACCAATCCTTCAGACTTTACTGACGGACGTCTCACAGCCAGCAAGATGGTTCTTGGTGAGAAAGATGCTTCAGGCAGACGCAAACCGGTCGACTCTGGAGAGAAGGTTGAGCTTGATTGCACATATCTTATTTCGGCTATCGGTGAGAAGCCGGACAAGGCAGTTCTTGATGCAATCGGTGCAAATGAAAATGATAATGTCTGGATTATCGGAGACACAAAGACCGGTCCGAG
This sequence comes from Faecalibacterium sp. CAG:74, assembly GCA_963638045.1. GTDB lineage: Bacteria > Spirochaetota > Spirochaetia > Sphaerochaetales > Sphaerochaetaceae > Ornithospirochaeta. The sequence goes on from CAVHPV010000067.1 coordinate 3,284, forward strand.
CACAGTCGTGAGATGTATTGCATCTGCGCAGGCTGCTGTTGATGAGGCAATAGACATCGTATATGACAGAATTCTTGAGGAGGACGAGGAAGAAGAGAAGAAAGAATGCAATTGCGGTTGCTGTAGTTCATCCTCTGAAGAAGTTGTCGAAGAAGAGGAAATAGAGGAAGAGGAATACGATGACGACGAGATAGAGGAAATCAGGAAGGAAGAGGATGAGTTCTTCTCTGAAATAAGAAAAAAGAAAGCTCAGATTACACTTCCTCTCAGAAAGGGAAGCAACCCGAAGGAATTCTTCGAACGTGAAGCAAAGAGATGTATCGAATGCTCCTACTATTGCAACAAGTGTGCTGAGGTATGTCCGAACAGGGCTAACGTCATGATTGACCTCAGGGATACAGGTCTCTTTGAGGATCCTTATCAGATTCTTCATCTGGATGCTTATTGTAATGAATGCGGTAACTGTCTCTCATTCTGTCCACATGATGGTGGTCCTTACCTCAAGAAGTTTACACTCTTCAGCAGGATGGATGACTTCGAGAACAGCAAGAACAGCGGTTTCTATGCTGAGAATGATGACGTGACAATCCGTCTCGGTGACAAGGTCATAAAGGGAAGACTGGACAAGGACGGGAAGCTAGACGCTCCTGTTGATGAGAGAGTGAAGGCAATGATAGAGACAATCTTTATCTCCTACTCATATCTTCTCGGACCTGTGGAGGAATAAAACATGGCAGATATCATCATTAAAAATGTAAGAATTATGCAAACCCAGCCACCTTTCGATGTGACTGAGGGAGTTGATGTGGTGATCGAGGGGACAAAGATCACTGCGGTCGGAAAGGGTAAGGCTGAGGGTCTTAGTGCACAAAAGGTGATTGACGGGAGGGGAAAGACTCTTATCCCGGGTAATGTATGTGCCCATCACCACTACTACTCCGGCCTTAGCAGAGGTATGCTTATTTCTGCCGGTCCACAGACAGACTTCATCCAGGTTCTCAAGGAATGGTGGTGGAGACTCGACAGGGGGCTCAGAGAGGAGAGCACATATTACTCATCACTCATCTGTTCCCTTGATGCAATTGCCTCAGGTACGACAAGCTGTGTCGACCACCATGCTTCTCCGGACTATATCGAGGGAAGTCTCTCCGCAATAGCACGTGGTATGGAGGAGATCGGTGTCAGAGGTTCAACATGCTTCGAGGTTACAAACCGTAACGGCGGGATGAAGGAAGTCGAAGACGGAGTAATGGAGAATATAAGGTTTGCTGAGGAAGTCGATGAGCGCAGAAAGAAAGGCGAGGAAGTTCTCTGTGAGGCTACAATCGGCGGACATGCTCCGTTCACAATCCCTGATGAGGGACTTAAGCTCATGGCTGATGCAATGGATAAAACGGGACGTGGAATGCACCTCCATGTTGCCGAAGCAAGTTATGACAGCGTATGGTCACACCATTTCTATAATAAAGACATTGCGGATAGACTTGATTCCTTCGGACTCTTGAGACCTGAAACCCTCATCGTTCATGGCGTCCATCTCTCTGAGAAGGAAGTTGGACTCATCAATGAGCGTAATTGTTTCTTTGCTGTCAACCCGCGCTCCAACATGAACAACCATATCGGGTACAACTCAAAACTCCCGATGATTAAGAATCTCTGTCTCGGAACAGACGGATGTGGTGGCAATATGTTTGAGGAAATCAAAATCGGTTTCTTCAAGCATAAAGATGAGGGCGGTCCGTGGTGGCCGGCAGACTTCCTCACAGCGCTCAACAGAGGTAACAGGCTTGTTGAGTCCCAGTTCGGAGGGAGAATAAAGCTCGGGAAAGTCGAGGAGGGCTATACAGCTGACCTCGTGCTTCTTGATTACAACAATCCGACACCGCTTCTTGCAGCAAATGCACCGGGACATTTTGTCTGGGGGATGAGTTCGGGACATGTCAACTCGACAATCGTCAACGGAAAGCTCCTCTTTGAGAACCACCATTTTGTCAGAAGCGATGCAGAGGCTATCTATGCACGTGCCGCAGAAATTGCTGCAGAGTTGTGGAAGGTTGTCGACAAAATCAAACCATAATGTACAGTTTTGATTCTTGTTATAAAAGAGGATTACATTTATAATAAAAAGACCTTAGGGGGAATCGATTTCCCCCTATCTTTGATAGAAATGAATCAATCATTATGCAAAGAAAAATATAATGGTTAGGAGGATAAAGTGCCAGCTACGAAGATTGGAGACAAGATTGTCAGAATTGATGCCAAAACCAAGGCAAGGGGAGAGGCAATTTATGTTTCAGACATGTTTCTGCCTGATATGCAATATGCCTATATGGTCCGTTCGACCTGCCCGAGAGGTAAAATCAAAAGTATCTCCTGTCCGGTTCTGCCGGAAGGCTATTACTTTATTACTGCTGACGATATTCCCCCGGAAGGCAAGAACGAACTTTGGATGATTGCCAAAGACTGGAGGGCATTTGCAAAGGATTATGTTCTCTATGTCGGTGAGACTATCGGTCTTGTCGTAGGACCTGACAGAACTGTCCTGAAGGCAATAAAAGATAATATAAAGATTGAGTATGAGGAAGAAACTCCTGCAGTGACGATTGATGAAGGTCTGGCATGCGTGGGAGGCCCGATGTTCCCGGAGAAGGGAAATAACATCTTCTGTTCTCTTTATTGTGAGAAGGGACGCCCGATGGAAGAGGTCTTTGCCGAGGCTGATGAGATTATAGAGGAAAGAGTTGATACCGGCTGGCAGGAGCATGTTCACCTTGAGACCAATGGTGCCCTTGTCGACATGGAGGGTGACAACTATATTCTCTATGCGTCGTCACAGTGTCCGTTCTACATAAGAAAGAGCGTTGCAGCCCTTCTGAATCTGCCTTATGACAGAATAGTTGTGAGACAATGTACAACCGGTGGTGCATTCGGTGGTAAGGAGAACTTCCCGGATGTCCTTTGCGGTCCGCTCATTGTCGCTGAGAACGTTGTCAGAAAGCCTATTAAGCTTATCTTTGACAGGGAGGAGGATACCCAGTTCTCTGTTAAGAGACACCCGAGTAAGAACGTCTTCAAGACAGCTATAAAAGACGGAAAGATTACAGGTATAGAGGCCCACATTTACTATAATGTCGGAGCTTACCTTTCATCATCATTCGTAGTCCTTCAGCGTGGTGTCTTCCATGCTAACGGGGTGTATAATATCCCGAACACGTACATTAAGGGTGAAGGTGTCGGAACAAACACATTCCCGTCTGATGCATTCAGAGGATTCGGTGCTCCGCAGACGATATTCGGCATTGAGACTCATCTTGATCATATTGCACATCACCTTGGAGTGGATCCTCTGGAGTTCAAGAAGCAATACATAATCAAGCAAAACGAGGAGACTGTGACCAACGGCCACATAATTGAAGAGGTAAAACTTCCAGAGATGCTTGATGTCCTTACAAAGGAATCTGATTACTGGAGAAAGGCAAAAGAATATACTCCTGGTTGTGGTAAGGGAATCGGGGTGAGCATGTACTTACACGGCGGTGCATTTACAGGTAATGGTGAGCAGGCACTCATCAAAGGACATGCAAGACTTGTCCGCACCGGTGACAGAGTTGCCATCCAGGTGGGATCCACGGAGATGGGACAGGGCTTCCAGACTTCCCTCAGGAAGATAGCTGCTGACGCGTTGGAAATTCCGATTGAGAATGTTGACTATGACAACCCCGATACAGCAAAGGTTGTTGACTCAGGTCCTACGGCTGCATCCCGTTCGACGATGGTCGTCGGGAGACTTGTGGAAAGGGCTGCCCTTGAGATGAAAGAACGCTGGGCCGAAGGTGATATTACAACAGAGGTTGAATACGAGCATCCCGAGGGATTTCCATGGGATCAGTCAACATTCCGTGGAGATGCATATCTCGGCTGGGGCTGGGGTGCTGCGATAGTTGAAGTCGAAGTCGACAAAAATACAAATGAAGTCAAGACCGTAGGTGTCTGGACAAGCCACGATATAGGCCACCCGATTGACGAACTCATCGTTCATGGCCAGGTCAACGGCGGTGTCATGCAATCTCTAGGATATGCGAGCATGGAGAAACTTGAGAACAGGAAGGGTTTCTTCAAGCAGAAGAGAATGAGTGACTATGTCATCCCGACAAGCATGGATTTCCCCAAGCAGTTCTACCATCTGCAGGAGAATCCTTATCCATGGGGACCGAAGGGTGCCAAGGGAATGGGAGAACTTGTATTTAACGGTGCGTCATGTGCCTATGTTGATGCTGTTGAGCGTGCTCTCGACATACGAATCAATTCAATTCCTATTCCACCAGAAGATATAGAGGAGGCTTTGAAGAAGAAAAATGCACAGTGAAGTCAGATTTAAACTAAACGGCAGGGAAATTGTCTATCAGGGTAATCCTCTGAGAAGATTACTGGATGTTATAAGAGAAGATTTACACCTTATAGGGACCAAGGAAGGGTGCTCCGAAGGTGAGTGTGGTGCTTGTTCCGTTATGAAGGACGGACACCTTGTTACAAGTTGCATCATACCTGTGGGTTCTTGCAACGGCAGTGACATATACACAATAGAGGGAATAAGAGATACAGAAAAGGGGAAATGCATAATTGATGCCTTTGCTGAGGGAGGTGCTGTCCAGTGCGGATTCTGCATTCCCGGTATGGTTATGGCTGCTTATTACCTTCTTTGTAATAACCCTGACCCGACTGAGGATGAGATAAGACTTGGTATCAGCGGGAATATATGTCGCTGTACAGGCTATGATCTCATAGTCGAATCCATTCATCTTGCTGCAGTCAAAGGAGGTGACCTATGGAAGAAATGAAATACTTCATGCCTGACACCCTTGAGGAGGCTCTCGAGATAATGGACAGGGAGGATGTCATACCTCTTGCGGGAGGCTCTGACCTCATGGTGTCCGGATTTAATGGAACGGGAGTTGACCCGACGTTCAATAAACCCATCATGATAATATCTAACCTGAAGGAGCTGAAGGGAATAACTCAGCGTGAGGACGGATCTGTTGTCATCGGTGCTCTCTCCACCTCCCGTGATATACACACTAATGAGCTTGTACATCCCCTTATAAGGGATGCCGCATCCCGTATGGGTGCAATCCAGTTGCGTAACAGTGCAACAATCGGCGGTAATATCGGTAACGCCTCTCCAAAGGGGGATACGCCCCAGCCCTTGATTCTCCTTGACGCAAGGGTCGTGCTTTCCTCAATTAACGGGACAAGGGAGATGCCTGTCGATGAGTTCATCATCGCTGCAAAGAAGACAAAGAGGGAAAAGAATGAGCTTATAACTTCAGTCATCGTTCCTCCCACACATTTTACGCACATATTTTTCCATAAAATAGGAATGAGAAGAAGTAACGCAATCAGTAAGCTCACTCTTTCCTGTGCTGCAGAGATCCGGGACGGAGTTGTTGTTGACTTCCGTGCCTCTTCAGGTGCTGCCGGTCCGAAGGTTGCAAGAAGCAGGGATGCTGAGATGATTCTCGTTGGAAAGAAGGTTGAGGAACTTCCTCTTGTGAAGGAAGAGTTCCTTGATGCCTGGAATAATGTCATTTCTCCCCATGCAATGGCTGAATACAGACGTAACTCCACCAGGAGAATGCTCAATTATTTCATAGACGAGCTCGTGAAGGGACATCCGGAAGGAAGAATCGAATAAAAGGAGAAACGAATGACAGTTTATCATCCTCAGACAAAGGAAGATGCGGTAAAGCTGAGAGTTGGCAATGAGAATTCTGTATATCTTGCAGGTGGAACTGACGACCTCAGACTCAACGGCGGAGCAGATAAAAATACTGCACTTATTGATATAAATCATCTCGTGGAGAAGGGAATCTCCGATATGGGAAACGGGATAATAAAAGTGGGTGCTCTCACAACATTCAATGAGATGATAGAGAGTCCTCTTGTCCCTGATGTGATCAAAGAGGCGTGCCGTTTCTGTGCCTCCTTTGCAAAGCGCAACAGCGCAACTGTCGGAGGTAACATCGCTCTTAGAAGGGATGACAGCTATCTAATTGCGCTCTTTGTCGCTATGGGGGTTACATTTCACTCCACAACACTACACTGTGAAGCAGACAAGAGTGTTGAGGAGTATGCACATTCCTCATGTAAGAGACTGATTGACTACTTCCTTATAGACACTAAGAAGAAGGCATGGGTGAAGAGATTCGGCCTGGCTTCAACTTCTCATGCTGCGCTCATTGCTGCAGTTGCAGATGACAAATACTATGCATTATCTGTGAAGGGAAGTGAACTTGTCAGCGGAGACAGCCCGGATATATGGAAGAAGGCCACATATACAGATGATATCACTGGCAGTGCAGAATATAAGGAATACCTGGCAAAGACAGTATTCACACTCAGGAGGAACTGATGATTTTAAAGTGCAGAGTCAATGGTGAAGGCATAACAGTTGAGTGTAACGAGACTGAAAGGCTCAGGGATTTGTTATATAGAATCGGATGCAACTCCGTGCGTGATAGTGATGATGCCGAGGGGTTTGCCGGAAGTGATACCATTATATTCAATGGCGAATTGAAATATTCCAACTTTATTCTGGCTTTCCAGGCTGAAGAGGCAGAAATAACTACTGCAGAGGGGCTCCTGAACGGGAGAGAACTCAATAATGTCCAGAAGGCAATGGTTTCGGCAGGAGTTGTCCAGAGTGCATATAATGCTCCCGCGGCAAGTTTAATGCTGACATGGCTTCTTGAGAGAAAACTTTACCCGACGAAGGATGAGATAAGAGATGTATTGACCAGCATATTCATCAGAGATGCAGGGTATGAGCATTATTACCTGGCAGTGAAACTTGCTACCGAACTCAGGGATTATGGTGAATACAGAAGTGAGATTGCACCTTCATTCAGACCTAAGCTGGATATCATCGGGAAACCGTTTGACAAGATTGACGGTGCTTCCCTTGTTTCGGGAGAGAGGGTCTTTGTTGAGGACAAGGTGCCTGCTGATGCATGGGTTCTTCATGTTCTCAGATCTCCTTTTGCTTCCGCATACATAAAGAGTATTGATACAAGTGAAGCGGAGAAGCTTGACGGGGTATGTAAGATTATTACAGCGTTCAATTGTCCTGATATCTACTACATGCAGGCCGGTCAGGGTACGCCTGAGCCAAGTCCACATGACAGACGTCTTTTCAATATGAAAGTCAGGCATGTCGGTGACAGGGTTGCGGGAATTGTTGCCCGCACGAAGGAGATAGCTGAGAAGGCGGCATCACTTATCAAGGTTGAGTATGAGCCTACAGATGCAGTATTCACGGTTGAGGAGGCTATGGCTGAAGGTGCTCCGCTTGTCCATAACGGACCTGTGGAATACAGGGCAGGAGCTCCAGCTGACCTTGATGAATACAATAAAAAGGCAGGCGATGAGAGGGAAGGCAAAGTCATCTACCAGTTCCCGCTCCATGCTGACATAAGAAAAAACCTTGCGGCATCGAACAAGGGATACATCGGAGATGTCGACAAAGCCTTTGCAGAGGCAGATGCGATTGTCGAAGATACATACCAGACAAGCCAGGTTCAGTGTACCCCGCTTGAGCCGCATGTGTGTTATGCTCTGGTCGAGAACGGGAGGCTTGTCATTCATGCAGCAACCCAGGTTCCGTACCATGTGAGACGTATAGTCAGCTGGGTATGCCAGATTCCTGAAAACAAGATCCATGTTATAAAGGAGAGAGTCGGCGGAGGATACGGCAGCAAGCAGGATATCCTGGTCGAGGACCTGACAGGCTATGCTGCCTGGGTTACAGGAAAACCTGTCTACTACAGGAACACACGTGCTGAGGAGTTCTATGCCAACAGTACACGTCATCCGATGAGAGTGTATGTCAAGATGGCCGGTAAGAAAGACGGAAAGATCACCGCCATCTATATGGAGGTGAGAGCTAATACCGGTCCTTACGGCAACCATTGTCTGACAGTTCCTATGAATTCATGTTCAAAGACACTTCCTCTCTTTGCAGTTGACAACATGAAGTATGATCTTCAGGTTTACTACACAAACACTCCTCCTGCCGGTGCCTACCAGGGGTATGGCACGCCGAAGGGAATATATGGACTCTCGATGGTCATGGCACAGCTCGCAGAAAAACTCGGTATTGACTACAGGACAATCATCGAGAAGAACCATGTCTCCCAGGGGTATATGCTTGAAATTCTCAAGGGACTGGGTGAGGGACGTGAAGGTGCAGTTGTGCCTGTAGGCTCATGCGGTCTTGACGAGGCAATCGCCAAGGGATGTGACATGATCAATTGGGGTAAGAAGGAAGACTCAGGAGATCCTGACTGGAAGATCGGTAAGGGCTTTGCAATGATCATGCAAGGCTCCGGCCTTCCGGGGCTGGACCATGCAGAGGCAATATGCAAGCTCGAGACAGATGGCACAGTAATCCTCTGCTCGGGAGGAGCTGACCTCGGCACCGGACTTGATACAATCTCGGCCAAAATTGTGTGCGAAGTTCTCAAGCTGCCTGTTGAAAAGGTTTCCATTGTCTCAGGTGATACCGATGCTTGTGTCTTCGATACAGGTTCCTACGCTTCTTCCGGTACATTCTTCAGTGGCAATGCTTCTCTTCTGGCAACACAGAAACTGAAGAGTTTGATTCTTAAGGAAGCTGCCCTCCAGATGGATGAGAAGGAAGAGGACATGGAGATTATTGCACCTGGTGCTGTCAGATCCATGAAGACCGGAAAAACTCTCACTTATTGGGATATAAGCCACACAGCTACTAGCGGGTCAGGACGTGGACAGCTTGTTGCTCACGGCTCATTTGTTACGACAGCATCCTCGATTCCTTATGGTGCACACTTTGCACAGGTTGCGGTCAACATTAAGACGGGCGAGATTAAGGTCCAGAAGTTCTATGCTCTCCAGGATGCTGGAACTCCGATTAATCCTGAGATAGCGCTATGCCAGATGTATGGTGCTGTCATGAAGAGTATCGGGCACTCCCTCTATGAGAACATGGTCCTCGATGAGAAAGGTGTTAATATAAATGCCAATTTCACAGATTACGGAACTCCAATGATTCTTGAGGCTCCGGATGACTTCAAATCTGTCCTCATCGATGTTGATGATTATGCAGGTCCCTTCGGCGCAAAGAGTATATCGGAAATAGCATGTAACGGTGCTGCACCTGCCATAGGAATAGCCATCCATGATGCCTGCGGTGTCTGGATTAAGAGCTGGCCGATGACTCCGGAGAAGATTCTTAAGGGTCTGGGCAAAATCTAATAGTAAGATTTGTTGATTCGAGAAGTGTTGCTACTCTAAAAGTAGACAGTTTCCTGAAGAAAAATAGCTGAGGGATTGTT
>CAVHPV010000068.1:0-12545 GCA_963638045.1 Faecalibacterium sp. CAG:74
AAACGAGAAATGAAAAAGTATATTTTTTTTGTCTACTTCTATTGACTAGTACAAATTGTGCCGTTGTAAACTCACAAATCACCGAATAAATAGCTCACAAATCACCGAATAACTAGCTCACAAATAACCGAAAATATATCGACAAACAATCTTATTCCAATTATAATTTGTTAATGAACGGAAAAATAGCTGGAGAGTACTATCCAAGAATTGCCGACGATATTCTTGAACAGAAATTGCAGATGGCAGGCGCTGTCTATATAAAGGGGCCTAAGTGGTGCGGGAAGAGCACCACGGCAAGACGAAAGGCAAGAAGTGAAGTCCTTATGCAGGATCAGGAGACAAAGGAACAGAATATACTTCTTGCAGAAAACAGCCCAACACTTTTCCTTTCCGGCAAGACTCCGAAGCTTATTGATGAATGGCAGGTCATACCGTTCATCTGGGATCAGATCAGATTTTTGGTAGACGAACGTAAAAAGAGAGGGCAGTTCATACTTACGGGCTCAGCCACTCCCGTGGATGATAACAAGTATATGCACTCCGGAATCGGGCGCATACTCCCGTTTGTCATGAGGCCAATGTCGCTGTATGAGTCGAGGAACGGCAATGGCGGAGTTTCTCTTGATCTTCTTTTTCATCGTCCTGACGAGTTTGAAAGTGCAACCTGTAGCCTCACTCTTGAGGATTATGCCTATCTTACGTGCCGTGGAGGATGGCCGGAAGCACTCTTTGATAATCATGATGCAGCACTTTTACAAGCAAGGAACTTCTATGACGGTCTTGTAGAGGATGATGTCAACAAGGTTTTGAAGACAAGAAAGAATAAAGAAAGAATTAAAAATGTAATGCGGTCTTATGCGAGATCGACGGCAAGTGCGATGTCTATCTCCAGAATGAAGAATGACATATCTTTGAACGAGGGACGGAGCATCGATGAAGATACGCTTGTGTCATATCTTGATGCATTGAAGAAGCTTTTCATAGTCGAAGAGCTTCCTGCATGGAATACCAATCTCAGGAGTGCTACGAAAATAAGGACATCGGACACTCACCATTTTGTAGATCCTTCCATTGCATGTGCCGCTCTTGATATATGGCCGAATGATCTTATTGGTGATTTGAAAACTTTCGGTTTCTTCTTCGAATCCCTGTGTGTCAGAGACCTGCGTGTATATTCGGAGAAATTACATGGGAGTGTTTATCACTACAGAGACTCAAGAGGACTTGAAGCAGATGCAATAATCCATCTGAGGACAGGAGAGTGGGCGGCTGTAGAGATGAAGCTCTCATCTTCGGAATCGATTGAAGAAGGTGCAAAACATCTTCTGAAACTCAAAGACGATATCGACACGGCGAAAGTAAAGGCACCGAGTTTCCTTATGATATTGACGACGACTCCATATGCCTATAGACGAAAGGATGGGGTATATGTTGTACCTCTCGGGTGTTTGAAGGACTAGTCACTATCATGGGCAGATATCTCGTTATTTACCTTTTCTATCTATCTTGATACATTCTGCCAAATTGGGAATGTGCCGGTGTGAAATTGTGTTGTCTGATTCTCTACTGTGCCATTGAGTCAGGTCTTATGAATGCAGGACATTGCTGTCTTGTATGATTCTGTTCTCTGAAGTACATGAAATCCATCTCCAAACTATTCATCGACTTTGAATATTGATCTTCAGTCTCTTTTCGATTGATGATCTCTTTACAGGGACGCTTTATTCTTTCCATCTACGGAGAGGCGAATACTTTCTCGGTTTCTCCCTCTTCGAAGATGACGCCTTTGTCCATGAATATCGCCCAGTCCGAAATTTCTCTGACAAAACTCATCTCATGAGGTACAAGATATGAAATCTGGCCAAGTGAAAAGTTGAAAAATGGCCAAACGCATGTATATAACATCATATCTTATCTGCCTTGTTGCTACGGACTTTTAAGATTTCCGAATTGATTTCATCAAGAGCCATCCCGTTTGGAAAGTTCTTTGCTGATTCTTCTCGGAGAGACAAAGAAGCTTTCATGGCTCTCTCTTGAAGAAGTATCGTGAGATGCAATTTCAAAAGGGATGTGGCGCTCTCTGACAACAGCCTTTGCAAAGACGTTGATAGCCGTGGACATATTCATTTCAAAGTCAGAGCAGAGCCTCTCAAACTCATTCAAGCTGTCATCCATACGAACAGAAACATTATTCAGATACCACAACACAGGATCTGCCATCAAAGAAGAGAGGAAGTGAAAGTCGGTATATGCACAAGCGAGAGGTAGTAAAAGCTAGACGGCCGAACGTCTCCAAAATAAGCTGGTCGAGTGAGAAGCAGGAGGGTAGGCTGAGAGGTTTTTCTGTCAAACATAGAAAAATACGCTCAACATGAATCTCCGTGTAAAGTTGAAGTTCGGTAAATCCAAAGTTGACTTTAGATTTATCGATATTTCCATTGAAAATCCTATGTGGCAAGAATAAAATGAAAGAGAAATATGGAGACTGTTATGAAATACATTACAAGAGCTATGGAAAAGGTTGTCCTTAAGGCTTCTTCCCAGTATCCCGTTGTCATGGTATGCGGACAGCGTCAGACAGGAAAGTCCACGATGCTGAGACATATTGCTGAGCCTGACCGGGTGTATGTGTCATTTGATAAGGCAGAGGTGAGGCAGCTTGCAGAAAATGATCCTGCTCTATTTTTTGAAACATATGGGCATAAACTTCTTATTGATGAGTTTCAGAGAGTTCCGTCGATTCTTCTCGAGATTAAGGATATTGTGGACAATGCAGAATACAAGGGAGAGAAAGCGGAAGGGATGTTCTGGCTTACCGGATCACAGCGTTTCAGGATGATGAAAAGTATCTCTGAGACACTTGCCGGAAGAGTAGCAGTCTTAACAATGCTTCCCCTTTCAGAGAGGGAAATATATGGAGGAGAGAGTGTTCCTTTTGTCCCCGATGTTGAAATACTCAAAAAGAAAACATATGAGAAGAAAACGCAGAAGGATATATTTGAAGATATATTCCGCGGCGGTATGCCGAAAATCGTAAGTAATCCGGAAATAGACCGGGATCTCTACTATTCCAGCTATATGGATACCTACATCGAGCGAGATGTCGGACTTCTAGAAGGGGTTGGAAAGCTCGACGAGTTCAGGACACTTGTCACATATATGGCGGCAAATACTGCATGTGAGATCCGATATGACAATATAGCACGTGAAATTGGAGTATCTGCTCCGACAGTGAAACAGTGGATAGCAATCCTTGAACGCTGTGGAATCATCTACATCCTGAAACCGTATTACAGTAATGTCTCAAAGAGATTGGTGAAAACTCCGAAGAGTTATTTCCTCGATACGGGGCTTGCAGCCTACCTCACCTCCTGGCCGACAGCAGCAACACTTGAGAGAGGAAATGCATCCGGAGCATTCTTTGAAACCTTTGTAGTTGGAGAGATTCTGAAAAGCTATTATAACGCAGGCAAAGAACCGAATTTCTTTTATTACCGTGACACAGATAAAAAGGAAATCGACCTGATTATGGTTGGGGAAGGCAGACTCTTTCCCGTTGAAATAAAGAAAGGGAAAAATCCCTCCCAGCCAGATAGAAACTTCTCTGTCCTTAAAAAGTTCGGCCCTGAGATAAGTCCCGGTATAATTCTATGCATGGCGGATGAATTTTTCCCCATCAGCCGGGATACATGGCTCTGCCCAGTGACAAAGATATGAAATCTTGCCAAGTGAAAAGTTGAAAAATGGCCAAACGGGAATCAAAGTTGAGTTTGTTGGGAGCATTTTACACGGCAATTATTCCCATCCCTGTTCAGGCATAAATACAACGAGGGCATATGAATGAATGTCAAATTTCAGGCTTCCTCCAATTTGTGAAGATAAAATTAGTGATGTTTTTGGCAACAGCTGTCCATCTTGGCATACGAATGTAGAGACAAAGAAAAGGGAAGAGGTGCTGGCTCTTCCCCTTCTTTCAGTCTACAGATGTAAACCAAATCTCTGCAATCTTACTGCTTTCCGACGACGAACCTCCCATGATTACGGCACTGACTTTTCTCTTATCAGCGTTTGTCTCACGTTTCAGGGTTGCCGTATAATTACTATAGTTCTCAAGATAAAGTCTGAATCCTTTAGTCCGGACGGAAGTTTCATTGAACTCTCCATCCAAACACCACTTAATATAAAGACCTTTAGAAGAGAAGTTTTTAGAAGTAACCAAATCGGAAGCTTCTTTCAAAGATATAGATGCGCTATGATATCCTGATTTTAGAGTTACGTTACAGCCTACATAAGTGCCTGTGTTTCCATTCGCAGTGGCATGATAAACAGCAAAATCGTACACCTCGATATCATAGTACGCAGAAGGAGCATCATCCTTAACAACTGTTATTTCTGTTGTTCCGCTTCCCACTGGAGTAACGACGCCATTGCTATCTACGGTGGCGACACCAGTATTTTCTGAAGTCCAGGTGTAATTGCCTCTGCCTCCAACTGCACCTTCTAAATAAGAAGCAAGATTGAGAGAAGAGTAATTGTCGTTCGTGATATTAACTCCGTCTTTCTTAACTATCATGAAATCGGCCGGAGCTTTATTGAAACTCAAAGTGGAGATATAGGAGGTAACAGTGTGGGTTGCAGACTTTCCTGTAGCAGCTACTGTAGCCGTGATAGTAACCTTACCATCGTTGACAGCAGTAACAACACCTGTCGAGCTTACGGTTGCAACAGAAGTGTCACTTGATGTCCAAATGATGACTGCCTTGTCATAACTGGTTGTAGCTTTGAGGGTGATGGTATTGTTCTGGCCTTTTATCTCACTGCTTCCAGTAATCGTTACATCTCCCGGATCCTCCTCTATGTAGTGGAAGGCAGCTGATGCACTGTAGGTGTAAGCTCCCTTTGTGACATTGAGCTGAAGGGTGTTGGAGCTCTCTGTGTTGCTGATAAGGAGCCCTTTGGTGTCTTTGTCAATGTTAACCGACTTGGCGTTGTCATCACCGACCTTTACGCTGTTCAGGTACCAGGAATAGGTATACTCCGAAGAGATTGCGTCTTCGATATCAATTGTGAAGCCCTTTTGGTCTGTTACATATTTGCCACTTAGAGCATCCGAGACAAGTTTTGAGTTGTTTATACTCTCAATCTTTGCCGGGAGTGTTATCTGAATCTGCACATTCGAGAGCTTGGCTACCTGTGTATCCGTGCAGTCGGAGTCGAATTTGCTGTCCTCTCTCACGGCCTTCACGCGGTATGTGTAATCGATACCTGTGCTTACTTCCTTGTCTGTATAGGTTGTATCATCTATGGATATAGTCTCTGTCTTTCCGTTGTAAGACTTCTCAATTGAATAGCCTGTTGCACTCTCAACCTTTGACCAGGAAAGCTGTACGCCAGTCTCTGTCTTCTCAAGTTTGAAGGCATTCGGCTTACTCAGTCTAACTGTGACGGTCTTATTTGCTGTCTTCACGGCAGCATCAGCATCCTCACTTGTAATGGTGATGGTGTAGTCACCGCTTGAGGGGAAGGAGACAGTCTTCTCATTGACGGTAACTCCTTCTGCAGCTGTCACTGTGTAGTCTTTGTAGGTAGCGTTATCTGGAAGGATTATTGCTTTGATTGTGGCTGTATCGCCCATTACGTAAGTTGTTTTGAAACTATCCTCAAAGGCTATTGATGACACCTTAACCTTTGTCTTTATGTTTGTGTATGGCGTTATGTCAGCAGACTTCATGTAGGTCTCTAGAGTCGATCCGTTCGTCTCGTTGAGGAAGTGCAGGCAGTAGATGTTTCCAGGGGTAAGGCCGGAGAGGGTTGTTGAGTTATCGCCTGAGGCAACTCCATTTGTAACAG
This sequence comes from Faecalibacterium sp. CAG:74, assembly GCA_963638045.1. Classification (GTDB taxonomy): domain Bacteria; phylum Spirochaetota; class Spirochaetia; order Sphaerochaetales; family Sphaerochaetaceae; genus Ornithospirochaeta. The sequence continues at coordinate 5,854 of CAVHPV010000068.1, forward strand.
AGTAGGTAAATGTCTGTTTGTTTCCAACAAGTTCATTGTTCTTACTTGAATTGGTAACCCAGACGGTGACCTTGTAATTACCGTTGGAGAGAAGAGGATATTCCCAGGTGACATCTATCTTGCTTCCCGAATCCTCTTCATTCATCGCCCATTTCGGGTCCACTACATTCTTCAGGTAGTAGGTGATATTATTGTCACTGAAGGCAAAAGACTCAGCCCCGTCTTCCCTACTTGTAATATTGGGAAGGATGCTGATTGATGTATAGAATGTCTCTGCAATTACCTGTTCGTTGCCGTCCAGCTTCGAGTAGATTCTGAATGAGACGTTCTCAGATCTTCTGTTTCTTGTTGTTGGAACATTGTTCTGGGTATATGTGAAGCTTGTCTTTGTTGTGTCTGCCCACTGGATGGATGCATCAGCAAAAGCCTTACTGTCATTCTTGTCCCATGCCATGAAGCCGAGGCTTCCCCTCTTTATTGCCTCTCCTATCGGGTTATCTGTATTGGTAAGTGCAGACCAGTCGAAAGTGACAGAGAAGGAGCCGTTCCCGTCGCTGAGCCAGTCGAGGGCGACTGTTATGCTGTTTTCGGAATTAGGTGTTACGCTGAGACTCTCTGCTCCCTCTGCAACTTTATTTGAGTAGTTATCATCAGAGTATGCTTCAACTCTGACATTGCATGTTCCGATTGGGATGTTCTCGAAGATAATCTGATCTTCCGGTTTGAATTCTTTCTCAACTTTTGTTGAACCTTCAATGATGATCTTGTATCCCTTTATCTCCGGATATTCAGGGAGGATGGATCTTGTCCCTGCCTTTGCATTCTCTATTGTAAGTTTAATTGTTCCGCTGGGCTCCGTATCATTATTGAGAGCACATCCTGCAAGTAAGAGAAGGATGAGCGGGAATATAATAAATAGCTTTTTTGTCATGCCCAATAACCCCTTATAGTATTTACCAGAGGATGATGATATAACAAAAGGAATTAATCCTCAATACCGGGAAGCGGACACAAACGGGTAGGGGTGTCGGTTTTTGCATTCAAGGCAGATAAAAATCAGAAGCTGTCTCCTGCATTCACAACAAGGATTCCCGTCCCGACTATGTAGAATACGGGGGCAATTATGCATGTTGCGACAAAATCGGCCCAGCTGAGGTAGATTCCCAGACACAGCAGGATGAATGCTGATGTTCTTTTTATGTTCAAGGCAGTCTTGTCCTTTATTGCAACCATTATGAATGTGGCAATTGTTGTCAGATAAATGACGAGGATTGCTATTTGTAAATAGACCTCATAAAGGGAAGAGGTGACTGTCATTTCCCCTTTGTAGGATGAAATCGGGATAATAGCCGAAACGAGGAAAGAAATTGCAAGGAAGGCAAAATTATACAGCCCTATGTGTGAAGATGAGAATCCGAAATACCGCAATGAAGAGATGAGGAACATTGCTGCTGTTCCCAGGAGTGCAAAACGCTGGAGAATGAGAAGGTAGAAGGGAAAATCAAAATAGAAGCCCAGGGCAGATACCGCATCCGAGACAATCAAGCTGCTCTGGAGGTCGACAACCGTAAAGAGTAGAGGGAGAATCTCCCCGTCCTGGCTGTGGAGCTTGTGCTTTATCAGGAGGGATGCCTCGGGCAGGATTGAGCATAGAAGGACGACAAGAAACGGGAAATATTTCACTGTCGGTGCAAGAATCCCGTTAAAGCCACCTGCTCTTCCCGCTTCAACAAGTATGTTGATGAAGCCGAAACTGTAAAGTATGGTGATAATCACCTGCACAAACAGCTGATAGATAATGAACTTTCTGTTCTGGTTTTGCATTAAATCACATCCCCTGCCGGCACTGTGATATCTGTTCTGGTCTTTCTGGCCTCGATATTGGAGGCAAAGCTTATCAGCATCACATCCAGGAGTGTTGCAACTCCATTGAGGAAAGGAATAACCGAGATAAGAGCAGCCTCAGCACCATATACGTTTATATTCATGACTTTGAAGAGGAGAATTGCAATCACTGCCGTCTCACTTCCTGCTGACATAAAAGATATGAATGACAGACACACCACGGTGAGAGCTATCAAAATAGCCACTGTGACAGTAACTTTAGCATTGAGTGCTCCCAGGATGGACAGTACGGAAATTGTCGAGACAAAGCATGTGCCTCCGCGTGTGATGAGAATGCCCAGCGGTGTCGATACGCTGACTATTCTTTTCTGCACTCCCGTATTGGTTCTGACTATTGTCTCATTCTGTAAGCCGGCTGTGTATATATTACCGCTTATGAAGGCCAGGATGAGAGATGACATTGTTCTCCCTATAACCTGATAAGGATTCTTCTTGAAGCCTGTGAAGATGAGGTAAAGAAGAGGAAGGACAACAATAATGACTGCCATTGCAGATATGAGGATGTCTAAAAAGAATGAAGGAGAGACAAAAGCTGTCTTTTCCTGCCAAAGATTGATGAAGAATGCTGTTCCTGCCACGTAAACGAAGAGTGCACCGAAATTGGAGAAAGCTCTCTCTATTCTGTACATCGCCTCTGAGAGTGAGTTAATTACAGTATATGCAGGTCTTATGATATCAGAAGAGGGGGTCAGGGCAAGGCCGAAGACAACAGCTGAAAGCAGGAGCGGAAGATAGATTGTACTCATCGCCGTCACGATGCCTGTAATATCGTATGATGAGACAAATTCATTGTACAGGGAGACGTAGTCCCCGCCTGCCGAAGATGTGACAGGAATGGAGGAAGAGAAGATTTTCACATGAAGGACAGCCAGAAGTGCCAACACGGCAGAGGTAACAAGCGACCATAGTATATTGCTCCCGACTGTCTTTCCTAAAGCCCTGTCCTTTCTGAGTGAAGCCACTCCGGAGGTGAATGTTATGAACGAAATCGGTATGAACAGGAAAATACTCACACTTATAAAGAGTGATGTGAGGAAATTCATTGCATTTAGAAGACCGGTTGAATATGGAAAAGCGAATGCTGTAGCACCGGCGAGCAGCAACGCAGCCAAATAGGTAAGCCAAGTTTTCATACTAGGATTTTAGTCCTCCTTTCTAAAGCAAGTCAACTCAACGAATTATCCTTTGAGGAGTGAGGCGAGCTTATATGAGCTGGCAAACTCCCTGTCAAGCAATGTGCGGGCAAAGCTGTCTACCTCCTTTGCTGTCCTGTCATTTGATGCGGCATAGGCAAGTGTACAGACCATGATTGCTTTTTGCATATTCTCCTTGTTGTACCAGACAACGCCCTGGTATTCATTGCACTTTGTCAGATTCATCACGCTGTCATCATTGAGGAGACATGAGAGCATCTCGATTGGAGTTGCTTCTTTCATCTCATCTCTGAGGAGCATGGTACCCGAGACAAAGAGAGCAGCATAGTGCATAAGCTCCCGTTTTCCGTTGTCATCCAGACAGAGCCTTTCAAGCTCCTCCTGGAAGAACTCGGAGAGCATCAGCCTGTCAGCTGTTTTCATCAGTGATTTTGGACTGTTATTGTCTTTTGTGAAAGGGATTAATGAAAGTGATGCTGCAATGAGAAGTGGCAGTGAGCTGTCAAGGCTTGACCATGACGGGAAGAGTTTCGGACCCTTTGGGCCGAATGCCTTACCCAGGAAGCGAATGAACTTGATGACAGGGTGTGGATCCACATCCATCGGAGCAAGTCCGAGCTGTCCTTTTGTTGCCTCCTCCATGGAAGGATAGGATTCATAAAGCATCGAATATGCTTCAGCAAGGATAAGAAGAAGTTCCCTTTCGTCCTCTTTCTCTCCCTTTCCGTTTACAATCTTTCTGATAAGGGCGAGGGTGTTCTTTCTTCGTAAAGCTTCAATTGCCTTATAGACAGGTTCAAGCTTCATAAGCGAGATTGCCTTCTCGATTCCCCTGATTCCCCCGTTGCCGTACATGTCGTAGAGCCTTCTTATATAGCCGTCAGTGTCCTCAACCTCCCTTATGTTCCAATAGACTTTGGATTCGTAGCCGTTAAGGGAGAATGAATAGCCTTCAAACATATTCATTGAAGGGATGATGTATGTCAGACCGTCGATGAACGAATCCATCAATACAAAGTTGTTTGAGCCGTAGGAGAGGCCGAGGTTATGAGCAAGAGTTGTTGTCTCAACTTTTCTTTCTTCTCCATATTTTTTCAATTTGGGGCATGCTGTGTTGATCCTGCCACCGGCTCTTTCATAACGGTTGTTGACAAGGACAAGCGTGCGTTCCCTGCCCGAACCGTTGACGAAGGCGAATATGGACTCCTCAACAGCACCTGTGTCATTGAAACAGTCGTAGAGATTGAAATTGTCGACGTTGGCAAAGAGATATCGCTTTCTCAGCAGAGGGAAGATTCTTCTCTCATGCTCGTCAATGAGCCACTGGTTGGGTTTCTCGTTGTAGTATGCTCTCTGGTACTCCATTCCGTACTTTTCCCTGTATCCCTCAATCTGGCCGTGGCCTATCATCGGGAGTCCCGGAAGAGTGGCAAGAAGAGTAGCAACTCCGAAATATCTGTCATCTGAGCCAAACTGGGCAATGGCAGTGTCCTCGTCAGGATTATTCATGAAGTTCACGTATCTCTTGAGGATCTCCGGTTCAAAGACGAGGGTTTTCTTGATGGAATCCCTGTATTTCTGGTTCTCCTGGTTCTTGAGCATGTTCATGAATGCAGAGTTGTATACCCTGTGCATTCCGAGAGTCCTTACAAAGTATCCCTCCATCATCCAGAAAGCTTCGGCAAGAAGGAGTGTGTCCGGGACTCCCTTTGCAACCCTGTCGACAACCTCTCTCCAGAATTCCTCAGGAATACGTGCATTGAATTCCTTCTCATCGAGTGCATGCTCGGCTCTTCCCGGGATGTCACCACCCTCGCCGGGTTTGGGGTACCACAGTCTCTCGATGTGGCGCTTTGCAAGTGTCATTGCGGCATCAAAGCGGATAATCGGGAAGTTGCGTGCAACATGAAGTATCTTCTGAATGACAGCTTCTCTTGTCACCGGATTAAGATAATCAAGCTGTGCTGTATCATTCCAGGGCATCGTTGTACCGTCATTACCATGGAATACATACTTTGTTTCTCCAGTATAACGGTTCCTCATTCTGAAGGTTACGGCAGCATCCGTTCTGTCGTAGTAATGGTCCTCAATCTTGACTTCCCAATACGGGTTGGTTGATAGATCCGGGCCGTTGTATGTATAAGACGGGAATGGAGGATAGTCCTGTCTGATAAAGTAATCCGGGTGCTCGTAAACCCAGTTGCCGTCGATGCCGGTATGGTTGGGAACCATATCGGAAGCGAGCCTGATACCTCTCTTCTGGCACCTCTCCTTGAGGTTATATACAGCCTCCCATCCCCCGATATTTTGTGATATGTCATAGTCCTTGAGGGAGTAGGCTGAAGCTACGGCATCAGGATTGCCGCAGAGGTGCTTGATCTCCTTTGAGGCCTCGCTTCTCTGCCACAGTCCTATAAGCCACAGTGCTGTGATGCCTCTGTGCTGGAGAGTATCGAGTTCCTCATCCGGAATCTGATCGAGTGACGTGATGGGTCTTCCGTAAGCCTTTGAAAGCTGGTCAAGCCAGACAAGAGTAGACTTGGCAATCATGACGACACACGGCATCCAGTTCGAGTCCGATGAGAAAGCTTCATATTCCTCGCTTTCGGATGAGTAGTCGACAACCGGGATATTCACCGGACCGCCTCCGAAACCTCTGTCCTTCTGCTCTTCGTTTATATAGTCAATGGAAGATTTAAGGAGCCTGATGAAGTTTTCGGGCAGCATATCGGCCCACTCTCTGAGAATGTACTGGAGCTGGTCTATCAAAGAATCCGGATAGAGACGTGCAGGCATGCAGAGGAATGTGAACACATCGTCAAGGTTAGGTTCCCCGTTTCTCAGATCATCTTTTACGAAAGATGAGAGGACTGACGAGAGTGCCCTGAATGATGACGGCAGAGTCAGACCTTCCGGAGAGACGAAAGGCTTTGCTGCACTTACAAGGGCCTTGTTTTGGAGAAGTACCTGGTGGATGAAGTATCCTCTCATCTCCTCTTCAATGGACTCGTCTTCCTTTATCTCTGTCGGAAATTCACTGGCATAGAAGGAGAGAGCATCACTGAGGTCTTTGTTGTTCTCGATTGTCTGTATCCTTCTCTTGAAGAAATCTACATCATTCTCTCCTAATAGATATGTGAGAATAATCTGGTATACATAGTGGAGTGTGGCACTGGCGTTAAGCTTCCCTGCTGAAATATAAGTGAAGTCTTTGCCTTCTTTTTTCATCTCCTGATTGTATCTGTAGCTCAGAGAGGCTGCCTCTGCATAGAAAGAGCCGGGGCCGGCTTCTGTCTGAAAGACAGGTGCATCGAAAGAAAGAATATTACGGGTTATTTTGGCGATTCTGAGGTCTCGGTTGATCATGCTTTCCCCTTCTTGGTAAGTTGTCTTTCTGTATTGTAACATACAAGTAACAGTTTAACGCCAAACAATATTGAATGGAATGTTGAAAAATTACACTTTAAATACTTCAGAGTTTCTCAATCAAACACTCATGCTTCTTTGTCTTCTTGTCATAGTTGATTCCGACAAGGAGGATATTGTCTGTGTATTCCTTTATTGACTGAGGGTACTTTTTCTCCTTTATCTGGCTGATGGCACTCTCTGCATCCTTATTCCACTTGAGCTCAA
>CAVHPV010000069.1:0-12545 GCA_963638045.1 Faecalibacterium sp. CAG:74
CCTATACTTCCGATGAAATACATCAATTCATTCGATTACTCTTTTCTCAACGAAAAAAAGCTTAATAGCTTTCAGGTGTTGTCTCTTATCTACTTCACAGGCTATATGACAATAGCTGATGGAGATGATGAGGGTTTGAATCTGACGTTCCCGAATACTGAAATCAGAAAGACATTCACCGAGAATCTTGTCGAGCGTTTTACAGGTAGCGAGGTATCGCTTTATGCAGTGGAAGGCGTGAGGGCGGTAAAGGAAGGAAATATAGAACGGCTTGAAAAGGTATTCAATGCCTTCTTGAAGGAATTTCCTTATACAATTTTTGAAAAGAAGGAAAAAAACTACCAACAGGCTTTCTTCTCGTTCTTCCTTATGATTGGAGGCGCACGTATTGATGCCGAGGAGGAGTCCCTCACTGGTCGAAGTGACATAGTCATCTCCACAAATCGAGATGTCTATGTTATCGAGATGAAGGTTGACGATAGTGTTGATAAAGCCATCGAACAGATAAAGGATAAGGGCTACTATCATAAGTATATTAACACAAAGAAGGCCATCCATATCATCGGCCTCAACTTCTCGTCGGAAACAAAGCAGATAACAAATAGGAAGGAAGAGATAATCGACAAAACCAAAGAGCCGACGTATCTGGGATAAAGATGGTACTATCAAGCTCAGCATCTATGTAGAGTGTATTCTTCACGGAAGATAGCAGTTGGATAGCAAATAAAAAAGACAGATTCTGAATACCGTCAAAATCTGTCTTTATGCTTTTTAGCAAGGACAGGACTCGGACCTGTGACCGACCGGATATGAGCCGGTTGCTCTACCAACTGAGCTACCTTGCCACAACAGAAAGACAATAAACGTTTTCTTTTATTTTGGTCAATAGTTTTTTTTTCCTTTTGTTGCTTTCTTGTGAGTTACTTGTCTCTATTGTGTAGTTTATGTTCGTTTGCCTTTTTTCTCTTTTCACTCTCAGAGGAGTAGTTTATGTTATAGCCAGTTTTCTCCTATGAACCGTTTACATCTGAAAATTACAGCCCTCGGCTGATAGTTTTATTTTCCCCTTCTGATTGTCGCCAGGAGGGGAATCTTATTACTTCAGTGTGAATGTCATGACGACAGGCTGGTGGTCAGAGTAGGCATAATCTGTGTTGTACACTATGCTTTCCGCCTCTATGTTGTCACTTACGATAAAGCCGTCGACGACTGTCTCATAGTTGATTCCTTTTGTGTATGGTATATCTGCACTGCGACAGGTTCCGTATTGAAAGCCTGTGGAAGGTTTCACTATCCTGTAGTGAGAGGGAAGGTCAGAGTCATTGAGAATGCTTACCCAGTCGGGTTTTGCCATCTCGGAGGAGAATGCCGTGACATACTCTTCTCCCAGTGCATGGTTGTAGTCGCCACCGACTAAAACAAAGTTACCTTTCTCATATTCGTCTTCAAGGTAGCTTATAAGTTTTTCAAGCTGTGCCTTTCTGACAACACCTCCTTCATCATATGCTGACATATGGCTGTTGATTATCACAAGTTCATTACCGTCTTTTACAGGGTAGCGCTGGACAGAGAAGCATCTGTCAAGATCTGCTATTTTTGATAGGCTGTCAGAGATGGGGTAGCTGATCCTATCGGCCTCTTCACATCTGTAGCGAGAGAGTGTTAATAGTCCGGCATTAGCCATTCCATGTGGATCCGTGAGTGGAAGATTCAGCCAGGAGGAGTGGAAGTTTACAGCAAAAGTTGAGCACATCTCAGAAAAAGATGAGAGGTAAAAGGAGAGCATGTCGACTCCGAATGAGCGGGTGGAGGGGGTGTCAACTTCTTGTAAGAGGATGAAATCTGCATTAATGTCTTTCAATACCGAGGCACTACCTCTGGTGTTTTTCACTACATCATCCTCATCAATTCCCTTACCGAAGATACCTGTTGTCACATTGCCGTTTTTCCAGGTTGATGTGTCCATGAAGAATGAGTACTCGGGGGAGTAGCAGCCGAAGCCAACATTGTATGTTACCGCAGTGTATTGGGTCCCTCTTTCAGGAATAAGGGATGACTGGTTCTGTACTTCGAGCTCTGTCACATCATCTATTCTGTAATATGTGACGACAAGGTAGGCTGCATATATTACAGCTACAGCAATAAGGCCGGCGACAATTAATAGAATTGCCTTCAATATGTTCTTACAAGTTGTGTTCACACCTGTATGATACACGAAAGCGCAATTCAGGGCAAAATAATATTGAACTGTTATTCCCTCATAGAATAAACTTTTCACGAGGTGTTTATGGCTAATAACAAATCAATTATCACAGTTGTGGGTAAGGACCAGGTGGGTATAATCGCCAGGGTTACAGGGTATCTCTACAGGGCAGGAGTAAATGTGGAGGATATCACACAATCAATCGTCAAGGGATATTTCAACATGATGATGATTGTGGACACTTCCGCCTCTGACAGGGATTTTCTTGTCCTTTCAAATGAACTGGAGAAACTTGGTGAGGAAATCGGTGTCATCATCAAGCTTCAGAGAGAAGATATTTTTGTGAGCATGCAGAGAATATGATCAACATAAATGAAGTAATTGAAACCAACAACATGATTGAGAAGGAGAATTTGGATGTGAGGACAATCACACTTGGCATTTCCCTTCTTGATTGCATAAGTGATAATCTCTTTGTCCTATGTGATAACATATATAGGAAGATAACCTCTCTCGCCGAGAATCTTGTTTCTGTTGGAAGGGACATAGAGAGAGAATATGCTATCCCTGTTGTCAACAAGCGTATCTCTGTAACACCGATCAGCATAGTTGGTGCTTCCGCATGCAAGACTAAGGAGGACTTTGTAGAGATAGCAAAGACACTTGATAGAGCCGCTGACAAAGTCGGCGTCAACTTCCTCGGAGGATATTCGGCACTCCCTGCCAAGGGTATGACAAAAGCAGAGAAACTTCTCATTGAGTCTATCCCTGAAGCTCTTTCTGTGACCGAACATATATGCTCGTCCGTTAATCTTGCTTCGACAAAGACAGGTATAAACATGGATGCTGTTGCCTTGATGGGAAGGATCGTGAAGGAGACAGCTGAGAAGACAGCATCCCGGGACAGCATAGGATGTGCGAAACTCGTTGTCTTTTGTAATGCTCCGGATGATAACCCGTTCATGGCAGGTGCTTTTCATGGTGTAACAGAAGCGGATGCTGTGATAAATGTTGGAGTATCGGGACCGGGAGTCATTGCCTCTGCCCTTAGAAACGTGAAGGGTAAGGATTTCGGAACTCTTTCTGATACAATAAAGAAAACAGCTTTCAAGGTGACAAGACTGGGGCAACTAGTTGCTCTTGAGGCCTCAAAAAGGCTTTCCATTCCTTATGGCATAGTTGATCTTTCTCTTGCTCCGACTCCTGCTGTGGGGGACTCTATTGCCGAGATACTTGAGAGCATGGGACTCGAAAGGGTCGGTGCCCCGGGTACAACACTTGCACTGGCTCTTCTTAATGACCAGGTGAAGAAGGGAGGGATTATGGCATCAAGCTATGTCGGCGGGCTCTCGGGTGCATTCATCCCTGTCAGTGAGGACAGAGGAATGATCGAGGCTGCCACAACAGGATCGCTCACAATCGAGAAACTTGAGGCTATGACATGTGTATGCTCGGTTGGACTTGATATGATAGCAATTCCTGGAAAGACAACACCTTCCACAATCAGCGGGATAATTGCTGATGAGATGGCTATCGGTATGATTAACCAGAAGACGACTGCAGTAAGGGTTATTCCGGTCATCGGTAAGGATGTGGGTGACAGAGCAGAATTCGGAGGGCTTCTCGGATATGCCCCGATAATGAAAGTTAACGGATACTCGTGCGAGGAGTTCATTTCTAGAGGCGGTAGGGTGCCTTCCTCTGTCCATTCTTTTAAGAATTGATGTAGTTTTCGGAAAAAAGGCGTGATTCTATTTCCCTAAGGGGAAATTTATAGTTAAATTGATTTTGATAGGAGAAATAAGATGGATAATAGAAGTTCTGTTCTTTCTTCAGTTACGGCAAGAGAGAACGTGTTTTTACAGAAAGTATACCTTTGGATGGCTTCTGCTCTTGTCCTTACAGGTGCAGTGGCTTATCTTGTCGCATCGTCAGAAAAGATGATGATGAGCATATATTCCAACCCGGTGATCCTTATATTACTTGTCGTAGCTGAGTTTGCCTTTGTTCTGGTTCTTTCTTCAAGGGTGGAAAGATTGAGTCAGGGGGCCGCATTCTTCCTTTTCTATGGCTATGCCGCTCTTAATGGTGTGATGCTCTCAAGTGTTGTCTACGTTTATTCAGGATCAAATATCCTTCCTCTCGCATTCGGAACGACTGCAGTTGTCTTTGTAGTTGCCTCCCTCTATGGAGCATTTACAAAGCGTTCGGTAAAGGGGTGGGGAGGATGGCTCTCGATGGCACTTATCGGACTTATACTCGTCTCTGTCATAAACATGTTCCTAAATTCTTCGGGACTTGATTTTATCATCAGTATTGTAGGTGTTCTTCTCTTCACCCTCATCACTGCCTGGGATACAAAAAAGGTAACTGAGCTCAATGCTTCCTATGGTGACAATATTGCAGAGGCTGATCTTAACAAGATTTCCCTCCTCGGAGCACTTGAACTCTATCTCGATTTCATCAATATCCTCATGTATGTCATAAGGCTTTATGCAAGAAGCAGAAGAGACTAGAGTTATTTATGAGTCTGGAGACCTTTTGGCCTTCTATAAGGAGAAAGGCCTAGCGACAGTCCCCCTTAAGAGTAATCCTGAGGGGGATTCGTTATTGCTCCGTGTTTCGAAAGAATATCCTGAGGTACTTTTCGTTGCGGGTGCCAATCCCTGGGAGGGCGGAATAATCCACCGTCTAGACACTCCGACTTCGGGAATCGTACTATGTGCCCGGAACCAGGAGGCTTTTGATTCTCTATTGTCTCTTCAGAAGAATGACATGATCGAGAAGCATTACATAGCTCAGACTTCAGAAGAAAAGAGACTCTTAGAAGGTTTTGAGACATTCCCTTATACCTGGACAGATGACACACTCTCTATCTCCTCTTACTTCCGCAGCTATGGTAAGAAAGGTGCATCAGTGCGGCCTGTTCTTGCCTCAAAGAAACATATTGCCGGGAGTATGTATACAACAATGGTGAGGAGGACAGAGAGAGACAACGTATTCGAGTGCATTATCACAAGGGGGTTCCGCCATCAGATAAGAAGCCACCTTGCCTGGAGCGGGTACCCAATCATAGGTGACTCCCGATACGGGGGAGAAGAGGGAGAGCAACTTCTCCTTGAAGCATATTCAGTCACATTCCCGTTTAAAGGGAAGACAATTGAAATTTCTCTTTAGTATGGCAACTTCTCGTTGCCGTCATCATCAAGTTCCACTGTTTCGATTTCATTTTCATCCGAACTTGTGACTTTCTCTATCTTACGCTGGATACTGTCGAGTGTCTTGCTGAGGCGGGTGGCAAGCTTACTTCCTTCCTCATAGAGCTCTACACTTCTCTCTAATCCTGTCTCCGGGTTCTTGAGCAGTTCCGTTATTTCTTCCATTCTCTTTAAATCTTCTTCAAAGCTCATATTATTGACTCCTTTACTGTGGCATTTATTGTGCCGTCCTTTACTCTTATTGCAAGTCTGTCCCCGTCATTAAGGGATGCTGGTGACAGGACTACTTTTCCGTCTTTATCTCTCACTATTGCGTAACCACGCTCAAGCACTGAGAGGGGATTGAGGGCATCAAGTTCTTTTCTTGCACACTTTACTCTCTCTGAATAGACCTTCTCATTGTTACGTAGAAAAATAGTGGTTGTATTTCTGAATTCTCTGACTGTATTTTGTCCTTTCTCGATAATGTGAGGAATGCTGAGTGAATACCAGGCCTTGCAATTCTGGATCCTGCCTCTCAAAAGGGAAATCTTTCCAGACAAGCTGTTTTTCATGGAGTCTTCGGCATATGAGAGGCTCATCACAGCGTTATCCTTTCTGTTATTTATGAGGTACAAAATATCAGAGAGAGAGGGAACACGGCTTTTCGCCAATGTATATATATTTTTTATAAGTGAGTCAATTATTGATTTTGAGGGAACCTTTGCTTTTGCAATGGCAATTTTCCTCTCCATGAGGAGATTCATCGTATCCCTCACGCTTGAGAAGGACTCCCGTCTCAGGAATATATTCTTTGTGACTATCTCTGCCGCAATTGAAGGTGTCCCTGCACGCAACGTTGCCACATAGTCAGAAAGCGACCAGTCACTCTCATGTCCCACAGCAGATATGACAGGAATCTTTGACTCGTGTATTGCAACAATGACCTCCTCCTCGTTGTATGGCATGAGGTCCTCTTTGCTTCCACCTCCGCGTGCAACGATAAGAACATCACAGAGAGAGAAGTTGTTTGCCTGTCTTATTCTACTTGCAATTGTAATCTCAGATCCTTTCCCCTGGACTGAACATGGAAGCAGGATGATATCGAGAGAGGGGGCACGACGGCGTGTGACGTCCAAGATATCATGGATGACGGCACCGGTGGCACTTGTGACCACTCCAATTCTTTTAATCTCCTTTGGAATTTCCGGCTTATTTTCTTCGTCGAACCATCCGAGGTTCCGGTAGTATGCCTTTCTCTTCTCGATTAGAGCCTGGAGCTCTCCATCCCCCTCCTTCTCCATTTTATTGATTACGAAGGATAGCTTTCCGCCCTTTTCGTAGTATGATATCCTACCCATAGCTATGACGAGATCTCCAATATGGAATTTCTCAAGCCCCCTTGTGTTTGATCTGAAGACTGAGCATGGAATGGTGCATTCAGCATCCTTGAGGTCAAAGTAGTAGTGCCCTGAGCTGTTGGGACGGAAGTATGTGCCGCTGATTTCCCCTCTGACAACTATTTGGTAAAAACTTTCCTCAAGAAGGGATCTAATAAGGGTATTGCACTCACTAACACTCAATATCTGTGTTATCTCATCATAAGCCATAGGCGTATTATACCTTAAAAAATACTGCCCGGAAGGGGCAGCATGAATAGTTTAATCTGATCTTAGTCTTCGACGATAGCTTCCTGCGGACAGACAGAAGCACATGTGCCACAGCTGAGGCATGCACTTTCATCGATAACGTAGATCGGGTCGCCTTCAGAAATAGCGCTGACAGGGCATTCGCCAGCACATGTTCCACATGCGACACAAGAATCAGTAATCTTATAAGCCATAATTTTTCTCCTTAAGAAAGAATAATCAAAGTATAGTCCACTGAGTGACACGGGTCAATAAAAACGGCCTCTTTTCTTTTCTCTGTCACTCATTTTCTATTTCTTATTGTTTCCTCTTTGTGTAAAATACCATCCGTTATGAAGAAACTCGTTATAGCGGAAAAGCCGTCTGTCGGCAGGGAAATTGCAAAGAATTTGAATTGCTTTTTAAAAAGTAATGGATATACGGAGGGGGATGATTATATTGTCACCTGGGCACTGGGCCATCTTGTGGAGCTTGCGCCTCCGCAGCACTACTCTGAAAGTTATAAAAGGTGGTCGCTCAAAGATCTTCCTATGCTTCCGGAAATTCTTGATGAGACAGTGATTGAAGAGACAAAAGACCAATACAAAGTTATTGAGAAACTCCTTGGAAGGGATGATGTTTCATCCGTTGTAATTGCAACCGATGCAGGGAGGGAAGGTGAGCTTGTGGCGCGTTGGATTCTCAAGGAGGCGGGATGGACGGGAAAGTGCGAGAGGCTATGGATTTCAAGCCAGACTGAGAAGGCGATAAAAGAAGGCTTTGCCTCCCTCAGACCGAGTGAGGAATATGACAACCTCTACCATGCGGCGGAATGCAGAGCCCAGGCTGACTGGTATGTTGGTATGAATGTCACAAGGGCACTCACATGTTTCTATGATGCAAAGCTCTCTGCAGGGAGAGTACAGACTCCGACTCTTGCTCTCATGACAGAGAGAGAGGATGAGATAGACAGGTTCATGGGGTCCTCTTATTACTCGGCACGTGCTTCTTTTGGCCTGTTCAGCGGGTCGTTCTACCCGGATGAGAATTCAGTGAGATTTACAGATGAGACTCTTGTTCCCGCTTTGGAAACATTGAAGGGAAGAAAGGGAAGAGTTATCTCCATTGAAAAGGAAGAGAAATGCGAGCAAATTCCGCTTGCATATGACCTGACGGAACTCCAGAAGGATGCAAACATTTCATACGGTTTTTCTGCAAAAGAGACCCTCGACACTCTCCAGAGGCTTTATGAAGTATATAAGATTGTGACCTATCCGCGTACTGACAGCAGGTGCATCACCCCAGATATCGTCCCGACATTGAAAGACAGGATCAAGGCAGTCAGGGACACTGAGTTCAGTTATGTCGTAGATGAGTATCTTTCATCCGGTTACATAGAGGATAATCCAAGATTCGTAGATGCTTCTTTAGTCAGTGATCACCATGCAATAATCCCGACAGAGGAGAAGGTTAATCTTTCTATTTTAAGTGATAATGAAAAGAAACTGTGGCGTCTCATTGCTCTCAGGTTCCTTGAAGTGCTCGGTGAGGATTACACTTATGAGACAAAAACTGTAAAGGTAAATGTAGACGGTTATATTTTTGTGGCTAGATTTACAACTCCATTAAAAAAAGGATTCAGAAGTGTTTCTGAAAGCGTTAAGATGAAGAGCCCCCTCATCTTAGAGAGTGAGGATGACACAACTTTAGTTAATACGCTCAAGGAAGGAGATGAGGTAACAGTAATCAACATTAGGGTGAAAAAGAGCAATACAACACCACCTGAGCGTTATACAGATGCAACTCTTCTTTCTGCAATGGAACATGCGGGACGTTTTGTCGACGATGCTGCCCTCAAGGCAAATCTATCATCAGGACTAGGGACACCTGCAACCCGTGCAGATATAATCGAAAAGCTTGTGCAAAACAGGTATGTCGATAGGGAAGGGAAATATTTTGTCCCTACAGCAAAGGGAAGGGAGGTGGTGCGCCTGGCCCCAGAGCTTCTACGGTCCCCGTCACTTACCGGCGTATGGGAAGGTAGGCTTGAGAGAATCAGTAAAGGAAAAGAGGACCCTGATCTTTTTATAAGAGACATAAAAAAGACAGCATCCGAACTGGTGGGGTTAGTGGAGAAATCTCAGCTTGTATTTGAACCTAAGTTCACTGACGGCAAGAAGTGCCCCTATTGTGGCGGTGACATGATGAGGAGTGCTGACAGTGATGGCTCTGTCCACTACATATGCCAGAAGCTCTCCTGTCTTTATGAGGAGAGGGTTGTAAAGATAAAGATATCTTCCGCTTCAAGCCAGAACAAAAAGACTCTCTCGACAAATGAAGACGGCAAAATAAAGGTGGTCATCAGGAAGAACCCTTCCAGGGTTGTGACTCCTGTTGCATTTGAGACAAGGACAGAGGTTGTCAGGGAAAGTAAACTGAAATACAGGAGAGATGAAAGAGAAAAGGGGGTAAGAAACTCCCGCTCATTCTCATACTCTTCCTCATCCGACTCAGGCTCTACGATGGCTGATTTCTTCAAGCTCTCCAAAGAGCGTGACGAGGAGAGAAAGAACAGGAAGAGGAAATAAGATGATCATTCATGGAATACAGAAATTGACTCTTGTCGATTACCCGGGAAAGTGTGCATGTATTCTTTTCTCAGGTGCATGCAATTTTCGCTGTCCGTTCTGCCAGAACGGCAGTCTTGTTCTCCACCCGGAAAATGAGCCTGTCATAAGCGAGGATGAGCTTTTTTCTTTTCTGAAGAAGAGAAAAAATATGCTTGATGGAGTTGTTGTCACGGGGGGAGAACCGACCATAAACAGTGATCTTATACCATTCCTGGGTAGGATCAAGGAGCTCGGGTATTCTGTCAAACTTGACACCAACGGTTATCTTCCGTCAATGCTCAAGAATGCCGTAAAGAGTGGCAGTGTGGATTATGTTGCCATGGATATAAAGACCAGTCTGGATGAGTACGATCTTCTGACTGGGGTCAAAACCGACACATCCCGGATAGAGGAGAGTATTGCTTTCCTTCTTGAGGGGAATGTTGACTATGAGTTTAGGACAACGGTCGTTAGAGAACTACACAAGAGAGAAAATTTTGTAAAAATCGGTGAAACAATCAGGGGCTGTAGAAGATATTTTCTGCAATCCTTTGTCCAATCTGAAGATACAATTCAAAAGGGGTTTACTTCCCCATCCCTGGAGGACCTGCAGGGGTATGTCAAATTACTTAATAGTTATATAGAAAATGTATCAATAAGAGATAGGTGAGTACGCTATATATAGTGTAGCTTTAAATTTGGTACACTTGATACAGTATTTTCCCTCTTGCAAATAGAAAGAAGCTATGATACCTTTTGACTCGTTAGGAGACATTTCAATGTACAGTGTAGTTAAACGCGACGGGAAAGAAGTTTCATTTGATATTGATAAAATAAGGAATGCCATCAAGAAAGCCTTCTCATCCATAGAGAAGGAGTACGATGACAACATTGTGGACTTTATTGCCCTTAAGGTTACATCCGATTTCCAGGCTAAGGTTAAGGACAGTAAGATAACTGTTGAGGATATCCAGGACTCTGTTGAGAGGGTTCTCTCACAGGCTGGTTACGAGGATGTCGCCAAGTCATACATTCTCTATAGAAAACAGCGGGAGAGAATCAGGAATATGAAGAGTGCGACACTCGACTACAAGAGTGTTGTTGACAACTATCTCAAACTCAATGACTGGAGGGTCAAGGAAAACAGTACTGTGACATACTCTGTCGGAGGCCTTATCCTATCCAACAGCGGAGCAATTACAGCTAACTACTGGCTGAGTGAGATATATGATGAGGAGATCGCATCTGCACACCGCAATTGTGATTTCCATATCCATGATCTTTCAATGCTTACAGGTTACTGTGCAGGCTGGTCGATCAAGCAGCTTATACAGGAGGGATTGGGAGGACTTCCGGGAAAGATTTCATCTTCTCCTGCGCGCCATCTTGCAACTCTCTGTAACCAAATGGTCAACTTCCTTGGTATTCTTCAGAACGAGTGGGCAGGTGCTCAGGCATTCAGCTCCTTTGACACTTACCTTGCACCGTTTGTAAAGATAGACAACCTGAGTTTTGATGCTACAAAGAAGTGTATAGAGTCTTTCGTTTACGGCGTTAATACTCCGTCAAGGTGGGGAACCCAGGCTCCATTCAGCAACATAACCCTTGACTGGGTATGTCCTGAGGACATGAAGTCTATGCCTGCAATCGTCGGAGGCAAGGAACAGGATTTCACTTACGGTGACTGCCAGAAAGAGATAGATCTCGTCAACCGAGCCTTCATCGAAGTCATGATCGAGGGAGACAGTGCAGGAAGGGGATTCCAGTATCCTATTCCGACATATTCCATTACAAAGGATTTCGACTGGTCGGAGACAGAGAACAATAAGCTTCTCTTTACAATGACTGCGAAATATGGAACACCATATTTCTCCAACTACATCAATTCCGATATGAATCCGAGTGATGTCAGGAGCATGTGCTGCCGCCTGAGACTCGATCTCAGAGAACTCAGAAAGAAGACAGGAGGATTTTTCGGTTCTGGTGAGTCCACAGGTTCGATTGGTGTTGTTACTATCAACATGCCGCGTCTTGCCTATGGAGCAAAGGACAAGGATGATTTCTACAAGAGGCTTGATCGTTTGATGGATATAGCTGCAAGGTCACTTAAGGTTAAGAGGACTGTCATCACAAAGTTCCTCGATGAGGGGCTCTATCCATATACAAAGAGATACCTTGGAACTTTTGATAACCATTTCTCTACAATCGGACTTGTGGGTATGAACGAAGCATGTCTCAATGCCAATTGGTTGAGATGTACGATTGCCGACGAGAAAGGACAGGAGTTTGCCATCGAGTGTCTCAATCATATGAGAAACAGACTCAGTGACTATCAGGAGCAATATGGTGACCTTTACAATCTTGAGGCAACCCCTGCAGAGAGCACATCATACAGATTTGCCAAGCATGATACGGAGCAATTCCCTGATATCATAACAGCTTCCTCTGATGACAAGAGTCCGTATTATACAAACTCATCGCATCTACCTGTGTCTTTCACCTCTGATGTCTTTGATGCACTCGATATCCAGGACAAGCTTCAGACTCTCTATACATCTGGAACGGTTTTCCATACCTTTCTAGGGGAGAAGCTTCCGGACTGGAAGGCAGCTGCTTCCCTTGTGAAGAAGATTGCAGAGAATTATGAGATTCCGTATTATACTCTCTCCCCGACATATTCAGTCTGCTCTGAGCACGGGTACCTTTCAGGTGAAGTGTATGAGTGTCCTGTCTGTAAGAGGAAAACAGAGGTTTATTCCCGTATAACAGGCTATTACAGGCCGGTCCAGAACTGGAATGTTGGTAAAGCTGAGGAGTTCAAGGAGAGACGTGAGTATGACATCCCTTCATCAAAGCTCAAACACAGTGGCCCTGTACATACGGAAACTGCAAAGAGGGTGGAGGAGAC
>CAVHPV010000070.1:0-12493 GCA_963638045.1 Faecalibacterium sp. CAG:74
AAAGGAGGCATACATTGGAAGAAAAGTATGCAATTGAAATGCTGAACATCACCAAGAGGTTCCCGGGTATTGTTGCCAACGACAACATCACCCTGCAGCTGAAGAAAGGTGAAATTCATGCGCTTCTGGGCGAAAACGGAGCAGGTAAGTCCACACTCATGAGTGTCCTCTTCGGATTATATCAGCCGGAAGAAGGTGTCATCAAAAAAGATGGCAAGGTTGTTGAAATCAAGGACCCTAATGATGCCAACGCACTCGGAATCGGAATGGTACACCAGCATTTCAAACTTGTTGAATGCTTCTCTGTCCTCGATAACATCATTATGGGAGTCGAACCGACGGTGTACGGTTTTCTGCAGAAGGATGAGGCGAGAAAGAAAGTTGTAGCCCTCTCCGAGAAGTACGGACTGGCTGTCGAACCCGATGCAATCATCGAAGATATCACAGTCGGTATGCAGCAGAGAACGGAAATTTTGAAAATGCTCTACCGCGACAACGAAATCCTGATCTTCGATGAGCCGACAGCTGTACTCACTCCCCAGGAGATAGCGGAACTTATGGACATAATGAAGAACCTCGCAAGAGAAGGCAAATCCATCCTCTTCATTTCTCATAAGCTTGCCGAAATCATGGCTGTAGCCGACAGATGTTCCGTCCTCAGAAAGGGTAAATACATCGGAACTGTCAACACGAAGGACACCAACATCGAAGAGCTGTCGGCAATGATGGTCGGACGAAACGTCAACTTCCATGTCGAGAAGAAACCTTCAAAGCCGGGAAAGCCCATTCTTGAAGTCAAGAATATGACTGTTGCATCCAAGATACACAAGAACAATGCCGTAAAGAATGTATCTCTCACCGTCAGAAGCGGAGAGATCGTGTGTATAGCAGGTATCGACGGCAACGGCCAGACGGAGTTCGTACACGGACTGACGGGCCTGGATCCCCTCGTCAGCGGAACAATAACACTCGAAGGTAAAGATATTACAAAGTCTTCCATCAGGGAAAAGAGCATCCTCGGCATGAGCCACATCCCGGAAGACAGACATAAGCACGGCCTTGTCCTAGACTATTCTCTTGAGGACAACCTTGTTCTCCAGACTTATTTCAAGCCTGAATTTACATCGAAACTCGGATTCCTGAAGCGTGATGCCATCCGCTCCTACGCCGAGAAGATCATTTCGGAGTACGATGTAAGATCCGGTCAGGGTCCCATCACAATCGCACGTTCGATGAGCGGCGGTAACCAGCAGAAGGCCATCGTCGGAAGAGAAATCGAAAAGGATCCGGAGCTTCTCATCGCCGTACAGCCGACAAGAGGTCTCGATGTCGGAGCTATCGAATACATTCATAAGCAGCTTGTCAAAGAGCGTGACGAAGGTAAGGCTGTTCTTCTTGTCTCTCTCGAGCTTGATGAAGTCATGGACGTATCGGACAGGATCCTTGTCATGTATGAAGGCGAAATCGTCGGCGAGTTCGATCCGAAGAAGACGACGGAAGAGGAACTCGGACTTTACATGGCAGGAGCCAAGAGAATGGAGGTGAAAGCATGAAAAAGAATATCTGGAAGACAAACGGCATGCAGTCGCTTGTCGCCTCCCTCATCTGTATTATTCTCGGTCTTTTCGTAGGATTTCTGGTACTTCTCATCATAAATCCCTCAGGAGCTGCAGACTCCATCTTCTCTCTCATGAAGAACTTCATGGACTACAACAGCAAGAGACTGAGGATAAGGAACTTCGGTTCAACCCTAGTCAAGACGGTCCCCCTTCTTATGTGTGCGTTGAGTATCCTATTCTCATATAAAGTAGGACTCTTCAACATCGGATGCTCGGGACAGTACACAGCTGGGTGCTGCGCCGCACTCTTTGCAGCTCTCAAGTGGGGCTGGGGATGGCTTCCGTGCCTGTTATTCGCAATGGTCGCAGGAGCTCTCCTGGGAGCAATAGTCGGCTTCTTGAAGGCATACCTCAATGTAAACGAGGTAATATCGGGAATAATGCTCAACTGGATAGTTCTCTATCTTACTAACACCATCCTCTCGATCGTACAGGATCCCGCAAAGCCTTATACTTTCTCGCTCCAGACACATGCGCCACAGGCACTCCTTCCGACCCTCGGAATGGAGAAACTCTTCAACAACAGCTATGTGTCCATAGCAATACCGCTTGCCGTTCTCTTTGCAATTCTTGTCATGGTAATCCTCAATAAGACAAAGTTCGGCTACGAACTCAAGGCAACGGGATTCAATAAGAATGCAGCAAAATACTGCGGAATGAAGGAAAACAGAAACATCGTTCTCTCTCTCCTCATATCCGGAGCATTTGCAGGAATAGGAGCAGCACTTCTGTATCTCACAGGTATTGAAGACTGGGAGTGTACAAAGGCATCTGTCCCCGCAATGGGATTCAACGGCATTGCCGCAACATTCCTCGGCGGACTCAATCCTATCGGAACAATATTTGCATCGTTCTTCATCGAGCATATCACGCTCGGAGGCGCAAACGTCGATCTTACAAAGTATTGTTCCCAGATATCTGACCTGATCTCGTCGATCATCATTTATCTATGTGCATTCGTTCTCTTCTTCAAGCTGAAGATGAATGACATCATTCTCCATATAGAGGAGAAGAAAGCCGCCAAAGAGACGGGAAAGGGAGGAAACAACTAATGCTTTCAGTAGTACTACTTATTCAATACACATTAATATTCTCCTCCGTCCTCATCCTTGTTGCTCTCGGCGGATGTTTCAGCGAACACTCCGGTGTAATCAACCTAGGTCTTGAAGGAATAATGGTAATCGGAGCCCTCGGAGGTGCACTTGCAATGCATTTCCTCCCTCTCGGCATCCCGACATTCTTCTATATTCTCCTGGTATTGATTGCCGCAATGGCTGCAGGAACACTCTACTCTGCTCTTCTCGGCGTTGCATCAATCAACTTCAAGGCTGACCAGACCCTCGTCGGAACTGCTCTCAACCTTCTTGGAACAGCAGGCGCAACAGTATTCGTAAAAGCTCTCAACACGGCAACAAGTGGCGGCAGTAACGTCTCTTCCGACATCTACTACGTAGAGCCCAAGAAGAAGTTCATCGAGAATATCGGGGCATTTGAATTCAATTGGTTCATGGTCATCACAATCATCGCCCTTGTCATTGCCTATGTTGTCCTCTATAAAACACGCTTCGGCCTCAGACTTATGGCATGCGGTGAGCATCCACAGGCAGCGGACAGCGTCGGAATCAATGTATACAAGATGCGCTGGGCCGGTGTTCTCATAAGCGGTGCATACGGTGGACTCGGCGGCATATGCTACATCCTCGCAGGAGTCTCGATGTGGAAGTTCGAAAACGGAGTCGTCGGCTTCGGCTTCCTGGCTCTCGCCGTCATGATCTTCGGTCAGTGGAAGCCTCATAGAATTGCACTCGCAGCTCTCCTCTTCGGTTTCTTCCGTGCACTTGGAAACACCTACAACGGATTCGAGTTCCTGGTTGCATTGAAGCTTCCGAGCAACATCTACAACATGATGCCTTATATCATATCGCTCATCGTCCTTGCTCTCACTTCGAAATCAAGCAGAGCACCTAAGGCGGAAGGTATACCTTACGACAAGAGCCAGCGATAAAAAACACAAAATAACACTTTAGGGTCGAAGCATATTCGGCCCTCTTCTTTTCAAAAGAAGAAAAATCACAAGAATACAAAGTCTCCGGATTACTGATTGCGTTATATAGTGCATTAAAAAAAAATAACCGTCCCTTTGCTTCAACTTAAAACGGTTATTTTAATCTAATTTAATTTGAGGTCAACCGTCCACCGGCGGCACCTTCTGTTTTCTGTAAT
The DNA here is from genome assembly GCA_963638045.1 of Faecalibacterium sp. CAG:74. Classification (GTDB taxonomy): domain Bacteria; phylum Spirochaetota; class Spirochaetia; order Sphaerochaetales; family Sphaerochaetaceae; genus Ornithospirochaeta. Next base: position 3,843 of record CAVHPV010000070.1, read on the forward strand.
CTACCCATGAATATGGCATCTGTCAAGATTAGGTGTCTCAACTATACGCATCGATAAGTGGCGTCGGAAACAAGAAGTGCAGACTCCAGTCGAATGCTAGAAATTTGTTTTTCTTTCTGTTATTATTTTTAAGCACTGCCGTGTAACGGTGGACGGTTAGACCTCTTGAATTGGTTATTCAGGAGGGTTCCTCCTGATTTCTTCAATAATGTCGATAAAGGAGGTCAGCCTATGAGTGATTATGAATTATTAATGATCGTTTTTACTGTCATTGGTCTTCTAATAGCGCTATATAGTTGCTTTTAAAATAAATAACCGTCCCTAGCTTCAATTAGACGGTTATTTATTAATTAATCTATTTGAGGTCAACCGTCCACCGGCGGTGCCTTTTCGTTATTTATAATGTACTCATGAATATGTTTGTTGTCAAGTTTGAGACGACAGACCGTCAGACAACAATAAACATCAATAAGTACAACAGACAACTAAATGATTTAATCTGTAGCTAAGTGCTAGTAACTATTTTTATCATATGTTACTATTTTAACGGCACTACCGTGTAACGGTGGACGGTTAGACCTCTTGAATTTGATATTCAGGAGGGTTCCTCCTGATTTCTTCAATAATGTCGATAAAGGGGGTCAGCCTATGAGTGATTATGAATTATTAATGATCGTTTTTACTGTCATTGGATTACTGATTGCGTTATATAGTGCATTAAAGAAATAACCGTCCCTTTACCCTAAAATAAGAACGGTTATTTATTAACACTTATTTTTAGAGGTCAACCGTCCACCGGCGGTGCCTTTTGTTATCTATAATGTACTCATGAACATGCTTGTTGTCAAGTTATGGAGGGTATGTTGTTCGAGCACCTCCCTTGCGAGAGCATCTACGCCAAGACTTTCTTAATTATTGGCTGAAACGTTCGACTTCAACTACGAATTTGTATATTTTCTACACATAGAAAATGAAAGCCATAGCTAACACTAGCAACTAATTTCATTATATGTTACCATTTTTAAGCACTGCCGTGTAACGGTGGACGGTTAGACCTCTTGAATTGGATATTCAGGAGGGTTCCTCCTGATTTCTTCAATATTGTTGATAAAGGAGGTCAGCCTATGAGTGATTATGAATTATTAATGATCGTTTTTACTGTCATTGGTCTTCTAATAGCGCTATATAGTTGCTTTAAAAATAAATAACCGCCCCTAACTTCAATTAGACGGTTATTTATTAATAAGTCGATTTGAGGTCAACCGTCCACTGGCGGTGCCTTTTTGTTATCTATAATGTACTCATAAATACATCATCTGTCAAGATTTTCGTTGAGGGGCGAAAACACACATTAATAAGTGTTGCCGGCAAATAAACAGAGCAACCAAAGCCTAACACTAGAAACTAATTTTTTAATCTGTTATTATTTTTCACGCATCGCCGTGTAACGGTGGACGGTTAGACCTCTTGAATTGGATATTCAGGAGGTTTCCTCCTGATTTCTTCAATAATGTCGATAAAGGAGGTCAGCCTATGAGTGATTATGAATTATTAATGATCGTTTTCACGGTCATTGGATTACTGTTTGCGTTATATAGTGCACTAAAGAAATAACCGCCCTTCGATCTCAAAATTGGACGGTTATTTTTAACAACTAATTTATGAGGTCAACCGTCCACCGGCGGTGCCTTTTCGTTATCTATAATTTACTCATAGATATGCTTGTTGTCAAGTTTTGGAGGGATTTCGCCCGAGTTCAAGCTTCCATGTCTTAATATCCTACTCAAAGCAGAAATGCTTATACGCCTAACGTGCAGTATCTGATCTTATCGGCAGCCCTCAGGACTATCTGTGCTGGATGATATGAAACAAAGTAGAACTGGCTACAACTCTTGAACCGCAAAGGAGATCATAAGCGGGTATACCGGATTTTCAATGGAATCATATCATCTGTGTTCTATAATTCCTTCATTTAATTGGGGATTCCTAATATCGGGAATTGTAGATATAAAACCAGCTTTCTGATTACCGGATTATATGCACTACTCAAAATATACATCTCCACCCTATTTGATTATGTTCACTCGGAATGGAGATGAGGGCAAAATATACGTACTTGAATGTTGCTTGCACTTGGTGTATTTTTGTCTGGTTTGTTAACAAAGAAATATATAAGAGGTGAGAAAATAAATGTTCTTCAAAAACAATAAATACTCAAACAAACAGAACAGGGGCGCATATGATGTTATATTTCTGATGGCGCTCGTTATCCTACTTCTTGTATTCAGTGCAATTGCTGCCAATATTGACTTCTCAAGTAATAAAGACAGCAAAAACGGTAAGGAAGAAACATCTCTTTCAACTACTGTTGAGAAGGTAGATACAACAGAAAAGAGTGGTAAGGAAACATCGTCCGATAAAGATACCACTACCCCCCCCCAGCACTAAATACTGAAGTAGCAAAGAGTTATACTCAATCTTCAAAAGAAAGCTCCACAAATGCGGAAGAGACAGAAAAGTCTGAGTCAGAAGAGGCCCAAAGCACATCATCTTCAATTGAAATTATCGAAGAAGACAAATCTGTGGAAGAGGACGAAGAAGAAACAGAGGTTCTCCCCGTCATAGTGCCGGAAACAACAGAAGAAGTAGAAGTAGTAGAAAATGCTGCGGCTGAAGAGAGTGATGAAACTGCTGTAGATACAGTTGCCGTCATTGATGAGAATGAAGAGACGGAGGCTGAAGAAGATGTGTCAGAAGAGCCTCTTAGAGCACGTGTCTGGTATGATACATACTATCTCGATATCGAAGCATACAGCGGATACGCTTATATAACATACCCCGACTTCATAACAGAAGACGAGGTACGTGATGCATCCGAAGCGGCTTATAACAAATACTCTCAATATCTTGATGGTGTTTATGTCATCCCAGTTGGAGACGGCATTGTTAAATTGACTTACCCCGAGAATTTTACATCTGCAGATTTCATGGAAGTTCTTTCTGTTCTTGAAGAAGAACTTCCGTCTTATGTTGATAGCACAGTCGCATCATACAACACAGAAGAGAGTGTAACTTTTATCGAGACAATCACAGTCAACTACGAAAAAGAAGAAGATGTAAGCATCGCATCTGATCACACATCAGAGGAAACACCAGTTGCCATATTAATCGAGAAAGATGAAAAGGCAGAAGCCCCGCTTCATGAAGAAGAGGAAAGAAAAGCAGAAACGACTTCTTCAAGTGATAAAGGCGGTTCAACTGTTGTTATAAAGAGCAGTGAAGACGATAAGAAAGAAGAAACTGTCTATCCTCTCTACAGAAAAGAAAGCATCTCTATCTGGGGAACAGGTTACGGCATGGCTGAAAAGGTCCTCGACGGCAAGTCATTCAACGCCAGGAGACTGACTCGTTCTTATATCTACGCATTCAATGTTGAATATGACTACAGGCTATCGAAGCTTTTCACCTTCGGCGTTAAAACAGGCTACGAAGGCGTCATCTTCCATGTAGGCGGATACACAAGTCAGATCCCGCTTCTCATGACAGTTGGAATGGTTCCATACGAGAAGGGACACTCGAAACTTGCTTTCGATATCGGGGTCGGAGTTGACGCTGTCGAGTCGATAGTTAAGAAAAGCTTTGCTCTTATCGGGGACATGTCGCTCTCTTATACATACAAGCTCGGCGAGTACTTCGCACTCTCTCTCGGAACAAGTGTAAGATGCGGATACACATTCTCCGATAAGGAATTCAGACTCGAAATCATGCCTCTCTTACTTGGTGCGGCATTTACATTTTGATTTATAGGTAGATTTAGGAATATAGAAAAATGAGAAAGAATATATTAGGGGCAATGATGTTGTTCATACTGCTCTTATCTTCATGCAGCATGGTGGCAGAGCACGAATGGAGCCCGTGGGTTACGACAAAAGAAGCAACATGTATGGAGGACGGCGAGAAGACCTCCACATGTGTGCTCTGTGATGAAACAAAGACCGAGAAAATTGCAAAATTAAGCCATAAGCTTGATGATAACAACAAGTGCACTCTCTGCGGCCATTATCATGTGCTCTCTTCAGCAGGAAAGGGAGACTCACTCGCGGCTAAACTCAAGACCGCTCTCGATAGCATAAACTCCTCCTCGGCAAGTAGTGCAGTGTTATATCTTGAGGGTGGAGAATACGATCTCTCCCAGATTGAGAATGAGCTCACTATAACAGCATCAAACTTAACAATACACGGAAGTTCAAACGGAACAAAGACGACATTCAAAGTTCCCTCTTCAAAGAGCCTCTCTGTAACAGGTGATTCGTTCTCTCTCGATAACGTCGCATTCACCCTAGATGATGATCAATCATCCTCTTCATCTCTCCTATCCTTAAGAGGAGACAATGCAACTATCAAGAATACTTCTTTTGATATGAACTCAAACACCACAGTACAGGCTATCGGCGATATCGCAGAAAATAAGAGTGTTACGTTAGATGGTGTAACCATCAACGGTGGCGGAACACTCAAATCAAAAGGAACTCTCTCAATAGAAAATTCCACCATTAATACTTCCATTCAAGGAGAAAACGGCGAGCTCACAATCCAGAAGAGTACGATTGATGGAAATCTCACTACTGCTGAGGATGTAACAAAACTTCTCATAGAAGACAGCACAGTCAAGAATGGAGCGGGAGCTCTCAAAGGAAGTGAAGTAGCCATAAAGAGTTCAAATATCACATCTACAAGCTTGAGCATTGACTCAAAGAGTGCAACCATAACAGATGAAAGCACCATCAGCTCCGACAGCATAACGATTAAAGGATCATCTGAGGGAAGCACAGCAACAATCGAGAACTCCACAATAACAGGAAAAACGGTTGAGATATCTTCTGAGACAAACACCATAACCAACTCGAATATAAACAAAGGAAATAAGGACAACTCTCTTACCATCGGAGGAAAGACAGCAGAAATATCTTCTTCTGTCCTTGATGGAAAAGTTACAATCGAGTCAACAGAGAGTACAACGATTAAAGACAACAGCGCGGTCAACAGCTCGAGCACAAAAGATGGCGGCTCATTTGTCGTGAAAGACGGCACGGTCGAGATATCGCAATCGAGAGTCGGTGGTAACATAACATTTGAGAAAGGAGTAAAAAACGCAACAATAGCCTCCTCCTCTATCGACACATCCGACGGCACCAATTCCCTGATAACCGGAACAAGCCTCGAAATAAAGGATTCTACAATAACAAAGGGTTCCGGCCTATATGTAAATAAGGACGCAAACAGCATCGCCATCGAGATAAATGATTCCAAAGTTGCAGATGGAAACAACACTAAAACAATTGAAACCAACAATGTAACTGACGTGTTCTCAAAGGATGTTCCGGATGCTAAAAAGAGCACATATATAAAGCCGTGGGAGAGCGGATCAACTGCATCCTTCAAGATAGACGATAACTTCACTTCAGTCTCTTTTAAATTCATTGACAGCAATAACAACGAGACAAGCGTCAACGTAGGAAAGGCAGGTGACAAAGTTAACCTCAATGATATAGTAACACAGAATATGACAGGCTATGTCAGCCCGACATTCTACACAGACTCTGCTCACAGTAATGCGATAAAAGATTCAACTATCACAATAGTAGATGGAAACAAATACAAGACCTCTAATGGCGGAGATACGACATATGAGAATATCTATGTCGCATGGGAGTTCAATGTCTCATATAAAGATGGGAACGATACAGTCCAGACAGCAACTACTACTGAAGGTGGAAAATTTACACTCGCTACTCCTACAAAGATAGGCTATGTATTTGTCGGCTGGCAGTATGAAGACGGGACTACTCTTACAACAACCAAGTCTGACGATGGAAATAGTGTAACTGCAACCCTTAAAGCTCCTTCCACTCTTATCCCGATATGGCACGAAACGCACACAGTAACGTTTAATGCCAACGGAGGTAATCTCACTAAAAATACTATTGAAGTTGAAGACGGCAAAACAATTGCAGCAACCGACAAACCTTCTCCTACACATAACCAATACACTTTCGATAAGTGGTGTACAGATGAAGCTTGCACAAAACCATTCGATTTCAAAACAACGATCACTGGACCTATAACACTCTACGCTAAGTGGAAGGTTGTAGTGACAATAACGGACTCAGCTGGAAAGACTACCACCTATGAAGGAGATACAGATAGCGGAGTCGCACTATCAAAACTGACGAAGCCTTCAGAAGTTGGATTTGAGGGTTGGTATACCGATAAATCTTGCACAACAAAAGCCTCAGATCCAATGAAAGAGAATAAGACGCTTTATCCTGCTTATAAAGTTACACTCAATTTAACTAAGGACGAGAGTATCAAAGAAGAAAAAGAAAAAGAGCTTAAAGTTGTTTATGGTAAAACAATTACAGCGACAGGTTTCTTTAATGAAGAGAAAAAAGATACTAAGGATAATGAGAAAAATACTTATATATCTAAAACGGATAAATATTTCGCAGGCTGGTATAATGGTGACACTAAAATCACAGCAGATACTGTCATAAAGCAGGGCATGACTCTTAAAGCCAAGTGGAATGTCAGCTACATACTTGACGATAAAGAAGAGCTGATAGCAGAAGGCTCAGCAGAAACTAAAGTCTCAGTCGAAACTCTAACGAGTAAGAAAAAAGAAAATAGACCTTGGGTAAAAACCGTCACCTGGTATGTTGATGGTGGTACAACTGGTTACACGACAGGGACTATTGATATCACCAAAGCAGGACAGGAGTTGACGTATAAGGAAGATTATTATCTGCCGGAATTGAATAGTAACCCGACTGGTATCAATGCAGGGACGCCTACAGGAATACTTGGAGTTGATGGAACAACCGGAGAACTTACGCTTCCTACATATAGTGACACATCGAATGGATACCATTTTGAAGGTTGGTATAACGGTGATGATAAGTTTGGAACCGATCAATATAAAACCAGCTTGAACAATACCATGAATTGGAATATCACACTGACTCCGGTGTGGTCAAAAACCTTTACAATAAAGTATTCCACAGGTAGTGAGGGTTCATTGAGTGGTAATAATCCGACAAGCTATACTCGTTATTATGGTAATGACAATCTAAATACGACTACTCTCACTCTTCCGACTCCGACGACAACATATTCCTATACATTCGGAGGTTGGAAAATTAATGACTCAGATACAAGCGGTATAGAGGTAATATCAAAAGATACTGATCTAACTAATGTTTCTGGAAAAGAGCTTTCTCTTTCTGCTTACTGGAAGATAAATCCAGTCATAAGAGGAACACTTATCTTCGGAACATATAATAGTAAACCTTTGGAGTGGATTATTATAGGTAAGGATGAGAGCAATAACCGTGTACTGCTTTTGAGTAAATATGCACTTGAACCAAGATTAATAAACGATAGTACAAGTACCTATTCTTGGCCTGCCTCTACGCTTCGTGCTTGGCTTAATGATGATACTAGCTCTTCTACTGATACTTCGAATGATAAATTCCTTAAGAAATACGGGTTAACGGATGTCTACAAAAATATTATAGAGGTGACTAATACAACTAAGAGGTATACAGTAGATTCAAGCTCTAAGGAGTTTAAAGAGATATCTAGTGCAAGTGATACATCTCAAAAGGATAAAATATTCATTCTGTCTTATGAGGAATATATGACATATATATATAATACTAATGGTGTGAAAAATTGTCAGACAACAACTTGGATAGACTCTACAAGTGGAGGTACTGTCTCATGGTGGCTTAGATCAGCAAAGAATAATAACTCTACACTAGCACTTGGCGTCATAGGAGCAAATATATATGATACAAACAATAAAGTTCTAAAAAGTGAGACAGTAGCTGATGTGAATAATACTAATGGTGTACACAATGGTGACCTTGGCGTCCGTATCGGCGATAGATTCATCCGTCCGGCATTCTGGTATGGTTATTGATGTTGTTTGATTATATCTGATGCAAATAAGCCGTTCCTGATGATTACGGGAACGGCTTTTATTTTCAAGGAGAGACAAGACTACCGTCTCTTCTCCTTGTCTGTGTCCATTGTGTTACATTCACGTGTGCGGGGTACTTTGATGCCTCTTTTTCATTGAAGTCTATCCCGAGACCGGGCTTGTTGTTGGCATAGACGAAGCCGTCAAAGCCGTATTCAGGCATACCGGGGAAGACATCGAGGAGAGCACCCTTGACTCCGCTCAAATTCTCAAGGATGAAGTTCGGGGGCTCTATACCGCTCCATTCCTGTATACCGAAGTTCTCTATTGTGAGATCTATGTGTATATTCGCAGCATGTGCTATCGGAGACATATCGCCAGGACCGTGCCATGCAATAGACACGCCGTACTCTGCTGCAAACTGACTCAGAAGCCGGGCAGGAGTAATTCCTCCTATCTGACTTATATGAACACGTAGATAATCGATACTTCTCTTCTCTACCAAGCTCTTGTATTCAGCTTTATTGTTGAAGAGTTCCCCTATTGCAAGAGGTGTGGTCGATACCTCTCTTATCCTATCAAGCCATTGCGTTTCCTCGAGAGAGACAACATCCTCAAGAAACCCATACTCGTTAACTAACGAACCACTGTAAACGCAACAAATTGAAGA
>CAVHPV010000071.1:0-12338 GCA_963638045.1 Faecalibacterium sp. CAG:74
GGGGATTGGAACTATTACATTATTCCTTCCTCAAAAGAATAGATTATTTACGGACAGTTCCTTATTTTCAAACATTCTCAAAAAAGTATTTCACTGTCCGGCTCATATCACAGATATAAGCTAAACCAAAACAACAGTGTATTTATGATTCTCCCCTTTGAAGCATTGCGTGCTCTGGAAATCTCTCCCACTGTCATCTTTTGCATAGGGGGTGCAAAAACTTTGATTTTGAGTAATACTGTTTCTAGTCACTTCTGTGATCCGGGGCAATAGCTCAGCTGGATAGAGCATCAGTTTCCGGAACTGAGGGTCGGAGGTTCGAATCCTCTTTGCCTCACCTCTATATACCTGTTCTCCTGAAGAGCAGGTATTTTCATGAGCCAAAAACCTCCGAGAAGACTCTTATATTCTCACCTTCTCCTTTGTACGGATTAGTGTAAACAGCAAACTCGATCACATTGAACCTGTAGAAGAAACTCTCCTCAATCACACTCCGAAAAGCCTCTGCGACAACGCGGGGAGGATTATGAAATGCCCCGCAGCCGAATGCCCCCAGGACGACAACTTCATTGCCCTCTCCTGCAGCTATGGAGAGGATCCTCTTCGCCCTCTTCACATGCAGAGAACGGAGCTCATCATCCGTGGGGTTAATGTATCCCATCTCTCCCGGGTAGCTCGGCCACTTAAGGTCGGGTGCGGCGGTTGTTATAACATTGACAGGGAACCAATACCGGGGCTCCAGCATTGTGGGATAAAGCTCATCTGTCTTGAACACTGTGACAGAGGGCGTATAGATGGTGTCATCGGTATTGCTCCTGTCAAAACCATTACGATGAGGTTCATAGAAATTCCTCCAGAGGTAGTCTGTCTTGAGACAGGGATAGAGTGTTGAGCAGCGACATATGCTCTCCTCCTGGGCAAAGGATCCTCCTGTCACTCCGCCTCCTGGAGAGACGGCTGAGGCAAAGTTGAGCACCGCCGTCTTCATTCCCCTGTAAGCTGATGCAGCTTCAAGGGTACGCTTACCGGAGACAATTATCTTTGCCTTATCATCATAGAAGACACCAGATAAGGGGGTGTAATCATCCTTCTCCAGAATGAGACGTTCATTCTTAATGCTATATTCAACAGAGGAAGAGAGGTCCCTGTTCCTTTTTATCCTGTACATCGTGTCCTTGAATATCTCAACATTGTCATATCTGTCCATAAAAAGGCTCCTTAATCTTATGCCACAAGTATATAACACCCAGCACAAGCTGGGGTCGCTTTCAAAGAGACAATTGGAGAAAGAAGGAAGAGCCGGTTTTTTTCACATTATATCTTCTTGTAAAACTTAAAATTGCAGAACAGATGTTAAAAATATCGGGAAGAACTATTGCACTTTTGCCTTATCTTTTATATCTTTCACCCAAGGCAAAGGCGTCTTGTCAGGGAGTATATTCCCCCGGCATGGCGCCTTTTTCCTTTTACGGAGGCTGTATGGACTTTTTCCAGAGCAACAATATTCCTCTTGAAGGAGATGTCAGGATTCCCTCGGGCTGTGCTATCGCGGCAGCCTTCTCGAAGAAGGGAAGGAAGTTCACAGGAGAGAAGATGATCTCATCCATCAGGACCATGCATGACAGGTCAAACGGACTCGGGGGAGGATTTGCAGGCTACGGCATATATCCCGAGTACAGGGATTACTATGCCTTTCATATCTTCTATGATGACAACACTTCCCGGGTTGAGACAGAGCGGTACCTTGATGACTATTTCGACATCGTAAACCTCTCGAAGATCCCAACACGGAAGAACAGAAATATCTCGGATGAACCTTTGATGTGGAGGTACTTCGTTACTCCACTCAGAACAAGGCTCACCTCATCCCAGCTTGATGAGAAGGAGTACACAGTGAGAGCTGTAGTACATGTCAACACACACATAAAAGGTGCTTATATCTTCTCATCAGGGAAGAACATGGGATGTTTCAAGGCTGTAGGTTTTCCAGAGGATGTGGGTGACTTCTACCGCCTTGAAGAATACGAAGGCTATTCCTGGACAGTTCACGGCCGCTACCCGACCAACACTCCCGGATGGTGGGGAGGTGCCCATCCGTTCGGACTTCTCGACACCTCCGTCGTCCATAACGGCGAGATTTCAAGCTATGATGCCAATAGACGTGCCATCGAAATGTACGGCTACAGGTGCACATTGCAGACAGACACCGAGGTCATCACATACATGATAGACTACCTGACACGTGTCCAGGGGCTGAGTATGGAGGAGGTCTCCCATGTGATTGCCGCCCCATTCTGGTCAACAATATCAAGAATGGATGACGAGAAGAAGCGTGAGTACACATACCTCAGAAATACTTTTTCTTCTCTCCTCATCACAGGGCCCTTCTCGATACTTGTAGGTTTTACAGGCGGTCTCATGGCCCTGAATGACAGGCTGAAGCTAAGATCCCTTGTCGCAGCAGAGAAGGATGATATGGTCTACTTTGCATCCGAGGAGGCTGCAATCAGGGTGATAGAACCATCCCCTGACAGGATATGGCATCCAAGAGGCGGAGAGGCTGTAGTTGTCAGGCTTGATGAAAGGGAGGCTGAATGATGCAGGGACTCGATTATATTTCCCCGGAATTTGAAGTAGTAAGGAATGAGACAAAATGCACACTTTGCAGGCGCTGTGAGAAGGAATGTGCAAACGGCGTCCACAGATATGACGAAAAGCGCAAGGTGATGATAAGTGATGATGCAGCATGTGTCTCATGCTCACGCTGCGTAGCATTCTGCCCTACCGGTGCCATAAGAATAAGGAAAGCCGATTCTCCCTTCAGGGAAAACTCCAACTGGAGGGACTGCACCATCACAAACATATACAGGCAGGCTGCCACATCCGGTGTTCTCCTGGCATCCATGGGAACTCCGAAGAAATATCCCGTCTACTGGGATAGGATTCTTATAAATGCCAGCCAAGTGACCAACCCATCCATCGACCCCTTAAGGGAACCTATGGAAACCAGAGTATTCCTCGGCAGCAGATCAGAGAGAATAAAGAGGGATGTCAATGGAAAGATAGTCACAGAGGAGCATCCTCATATAGAGCTTTCAACCCCGATAATGTTCTCTGCTATGAGCTACGGTTCCATCAGCTACAACGCGCATAAAGCACTTGCAACAGCTGCAGGAGAGCTCGGAATCTTCTATAACACCGGGGAAGGAGGACTCCACGAGGACTTCTATGTCTACGGAGAAAACACAATCGTCCAGGTGGCTTCAGGAAGATTCGGTGTAAAGCCAGAATTCCTCGATGCCGGGAAGGCTCTTGAGATAAAGATGGGACAGGGAGCTAAACCCGGAATCGGAGGGCACCTCCCGGGAACAAAGATAGTCGGAGACGTCTCCCGCACAAGGATGATTCCCGAAGGCTCTGATGCAATATCCCCTGCTCCGCACCACGATATTTATTCAATAGAGGATCTGAGGCAGCTTGTCTATGCACTCAAGGAGGCAACCGGCTATAAGAAGCCGATTATAGTGAAAGTTGCGGCAGTACATAACATATCGGCTATTGCCTCAGGTATTGCCCGCAGCGGTGCCGATATCATCGCAATAGACGGTTTCCGTGGAGGAACAGGAGCAGCTCCAGCCGTCATAAGGGACAATGTCGGTATTCCGATCGAACTTGCTCTGGCAGCAGTCGACAGGAGACTGAGAGATGAAGGCATAAGAGAAAGGGTATCACTTGTAGTAAGCGGCTCCATCAGAAACAGTGCAGACATAGTAAAGGCGATGGCACTCGGTGCAGATGCTGTCTACATCGCAACAGCCGCCCTCATAGCGATGGGTTGCCATCTTTGTCGTGGCTGCCACAGCGGAAGATGCAATTGGGGAATAGCAACACAAAGGGAAGACCTTGTGAAAAGACTTGACCCGGAAGAGGGGAAAAGAAGACTTGTGAACCTTGTCACTGCTTGGACAAATGAAATCAAGGAGATGATGGGAGGAATGGGGATCAACTCCATTGAAGCTCTCATCGGCAACAGGGCCATGCTGAGAGGCGTCGGCCTCAACGAAAAAGAGCTTGATATACTCGGAATCAAACATGCAGGAGAATAAAAATGAAGATTGATGCAGAAGGTATGTCTTTCAGAATTCTCAATGACCTTGTAAGGCAATCCCCTGAAAGGGACATCGAAATAGTGAACCTTGAAGGACAGAGATATATAGCAACAGGATCAAAGGACCACAGCTTGAAGCTCTACGGAGTTCCCGGCAATGCCCTAGCCTCATTTCTTGACGGCTCTGAAGTGGAAGTCTTCGATGATGCAGAAGATGCCACAGGAGATACGATGAATGACGGCACTGTCATTATCCACGGCTCCGTGGGAGATGCATGCGGGTACGCAATGCGCGGAGGCAAAATCTACATTCGTGACAAGGCTGGATACAGAACCGGCATACATATGAAAGCTTACAAGGAAAAACAGCCACTTATCATAATAGGAGAAAGCGCAGGCTCATTTCTTGGAGAGTACCAGGCAGGTGGAACCATCATTGTGTTGGGAATCGGGGAAAACGGACGTCCTCCTGTCGGTTATTTCACCGGAACGGGAATGCACGGAGGAATGATAATCCTGCGCTCAGACGAACTCCCGAAGGACCTTCCGTCGCAAGTAGTTGCCAGAGAAGCAGACAAAGAGGACAAAGAGAAGATAAAAGCCCTTATCTCAGAATATTGCTCCATTTTCAATTTCAACATAGATGAGATAATCAAGGCGAACTTCTTTATCCTTACCCCCAACTCGAAGGCACCCTACAAACGACTTTATACACAGGTATGAAAAAGCACCGGGGAAAGCTCCGGTGCTTCAATAAACCCTTTCAGATTTTATTTACTGTTTTCAACTACCCACTCGACAGCCTTAATGTAAGCATTATCCTTCTTGGGATTAAGCTCTGTCGTATAGTCAGGTGTGATTCCCTTCACTTCAAAGCTGTCCTTATTGTTGTCCACAAATTGGTAAGTTGTTGTGTAGACACTAAGATGCTCGCCGGAGAACGGACCTCCGTTATAAACAGTTCTGTCAGTCAAAGCGCATGTTCCGCCATATGTTGTGTGTCCGATTATTGCAGAGCAGGGGAGAAGCTTAGCAATCACACATGAGACTTCCGAGCATGAGACAGAGATACCGTTGACGAGGACAGCAACAGGCTTATCGTAGGTAGATTTCAGATCTTTATTAACATAATCTTCTTCAATGCTGAAACTCACCCATGGTGTGTACTCAAGTCTTGAGTACCCTGACTTATATCTCACATACCCGATCTGAGTCTCCTTATTGAAGAATGTTCCCCAGATGGAAGAGAGGAAGGAAACAGCACCGCCGCCGTTACCACGGATGTCGATTATGATACCTTTGAATCCCTCTTTCACTACTTTTCCATCCTCTTCTAGCGAATCACTTGTCACAATAGAATTCAATGCCGTATACATCTCCTGGAGGCCGAGAATTCCTTTCAGTCCTTCCTCTATTCCTTTCTTGAGCGTCTCATCCTTAATCTTGTCCACGTTGACAAAGAGATCACGGGTGAAGGATCTGAGAAGTTTAAGGGAGCTGCTCGATTCCAGCAATTCCTCTTCTTCTTTTTCCAAAGTCTCCTTGGTCATGATATCTGTCACCAGATAGAGCGGGCTCCCGAAGTCAGAGAAATACATATAAAAGACATCGTCTTTGTTGACCCCGTAGAAGTAGGATTCAATCCCTATATTTTTGACAACGTAGTTCCACTCAGCAGCATAGAACTGGTCATCCTTATCACTCAACTTTGCAATATCTGCTTTGGAATAGGATTTAAACTCGTAACCGTAATATGCTTCGCCGGGGAACTCTGTCTCAATGTTGCCGTCAGTTGAATGGAAGTAGCCATATGTGGTGTCCCCGCCGCTGGTTGCAATTGTATCGGCATCTGTCGCATCAACTGTCTTTTTTCCCAGATGAAGGTCAGAGATCTCAAAAATGCTGTCGATTGCCTTCTCATAAAATTTCCTGAGTTCAGCTCTCGATACTGCCTTATCTGGATTGTTGACAGACACAAGTGACTCCTGCCCCAGAGCATCTACCATTGTGACATCCGGGAAGTCCATGATATCACCACCGGCGGCAGCATACTTTCTGAGTGTAGCTGGACTTGTATTGAGAGAATTTCCGAGCCCGTCCGAGATTGTCAGGTTATAGTGGTTGTCATATACCCCTACAGCAATCTCCTTGAAATATTTGAAAGCTTTGACGGAATCGTCAGCACTTGTCCAGTCAAGAGCCTTGAACTTAGGAAGATATTCCTCATACACCTTGTCCCAGTCATATGACATATCATCGGAGAAATGAACATATTCAGTGTTCATCTCATTCCAATACTGGAGGAATGTTGTCTCCCATGAAGTATCAGGAGCCTCGATATCATTTGTACATGAGACAGCAAGCAGAAGAAGTGCAGCAAGTAAAAGTCCAATTATCTTTTTCATCATTTAACCCTCCATAAGAGTCCGAGTGTAACTGCATAAGTGAAGTTATGAATAGGGAATGAGCCATATGTCTGGCTCCTGTTCATATCGGTAATGGAAAGAGCACATTCACTCTCAACATATGCTCTGAAGGAGCTGAAGGAGTAACCGAAACCGATCTTGGTACTTGCACCCGCATCGAGTCTGTTGTAATAGGAGAGGTTTGTTTTCTCATTCACATTCTCCTTCACTTCGTTCATGTTGATAACACTCCCGGTCCTCTGCCCGTATATCCACCATCCAAGATAACCGCCAACGGAGAAATAAGCATCAAATGAAGCTCCAAGCGGAAGAGAGGCCCTGAAAGCCAATGGCAACTCAATAAACACATTGTTTATATTGAGGTTGTAGTTTTCCTGGCTCTTAATGCCATTCATCACTGTCTGGGAAGCATTGTAATATTTTCCGTAAACAGCAATTCCTGTATCCAGACCGAGGTTGTCTGTAAACATTACAACGACAGGGAGAGAGGCCCTGTACCCCACACGGGCATCATATTTGTAGTTACGGTACCCGTCTCCGGAGATGACTGTGTTCGCTGTCATACCGCCGTCAGCACCAACATAATACGTTGCTGCGCTGAGCGAAAGCATCACAGAGAGAAGTAATAGTATTGTGACTGTTTTTTTCATGTTGCCAATTATCATAAAAAAATATGGATTTGGTAAACATTTTAAAACATCATATTTGTAAAATTTTACATTGAAACAAATAGAATAAAAGAAATAGCCAACATATAGGAAGAAAGTGTCGAAATTGATCCACCCATTCCTCCCATATATTGAGCCCCCGAAGCAGCTTCGGGGACCCACAATGTTCTAAAAAGAATCGATCTGAAAGATTAATCAATAAAAATGCCGGAATCTATCCATATTACTTGTTCATCGTGGCTTTTACAGAGAGATCCTTCTCATAGTCGAGAAGCATATCCTTTACGGTTTTACTCAACGGGATGAGGGCCAGCACATTGAAGACAGTCATCAACGCAATCCCGAAATCTCCAAGGTCCCAGACAAAAGTATACTCTGCAAGTCCTCCGATAAACAGCATGACGAGTGCAAGTATCTTATACAGTGTCTGACTCAGCCAATTCTCGCCGAAGACATAACTGACATTGCTTCTCGCGTAAAAGAGAATACCGATAAAAGTTGAGAAGCTGAAGAGGAAGAGTGTCACTGCTATGAGAATAACTCCCAGTGTTCCCATGTGGTAGTACATTGCACTTTGCAGAAGATCCATTCCCGTCTTGCCGGCTGTTACGCTTTCAGGGGAAAGTAGCATGATGAATGCTGTACAGCTGCAGATGACAATGGTGTCGATGAAGACACCCAGAGACTGCAACAGCCCCGCATTGACCGGGCTTTTTACTGAAGCTGTAGCTGCAGCACAGGGAGCACTTCCGCTTCCTGCCTCATTACTGAAGAGTCCTCTCTTGACGCCGTTCATCAACACAGCCCCGATACCGCCCCCGGCAACTGCCTTGATGCCGAAAGCCTCCTGGAAAATCCTCTTGAACACCCCGGGAAGCAGAGTAATATTGGTGACGATAATGAAGATTGTTACACAGAAGTAAAGAATAGCCATAATCGGTACGATGATATCAACAACCTTGACAGTGCTGTTCTTTCTAAGAACTATCACTGCAGAGATGGCAACAAGCACTATTGTTGAAACAAGAGGATCAATATGGAAGGCGTTGTCGAGAGCCGATGTAACCGAATTCCCGATTACCTGGCTGATCCCGCACCAGCAAAGAAGCCCCGAAAGAGCAAAGAGAACAGCAAGCACACTCTTTTTCTTCTTTCCCCTGTAGAGATGATCCAAATAATATGCCGGGCCACCCTTGAAGCCTCCGTAGAGCTTGTCCTCTGTCTTGTACTTCTGGGCAAGAGATCCTTCCACAAAGGCAGTAGCCCCACCAAGGAGAGCGGCAAACCACATCCAGAAGATAGCACCTGCCCCGCCGACAGAGACAGCAGCAACGACACCGACAAGGTTTCCCATGCCGACCCGTGTTGCGGTGGAGACAAGAAGTGCCTGGAGCCCCGAGAGAGCCCCGTAGTCGGCACCTTTCTTTTCAAGAGTGAGTTTGATCATCAACGGAAAGTGTCTGAACTGGACACCACGAAGATATATTGTATAGAAAATTCCAAGAGGAATAAGAATCAGGACAAGAAGGGGAACCCCCATGCTGTTACCGCCCGGGAGCGGAATCGTAAACAAATCCCCCCAGAGGAGATTAAAGAAGAAATAGAAAACTTTCACGTGTAACTTCCTTTGCCCTTCCAGTTTACACAAGAAAGGAGAGAGTTACCACAGGGAATATCATGATTACAGGAGAGGAAGATGAAAGAGTTCCATTTCCCACTTTTTTTTCAAATTCCAAGTTCCTTAAGTCTTTTCAGGATCTTCTTCTCCCGTTCTATGGAGAAGTCACTGAGGTTATATGCAACTATTTTCTTATGTGCAATTTCAGGAACTACAAATCCCTGACGGGCAAGCCCCGCACTCCAGTTGGAAATAGTTCTGCCCGATACTCTCACTATTTTACTAACATCAGCAGGCTTATAGGTGAATAACCTCTTCTTCAACAGAAAGAAAAGAAATCCTTTTTCCTTACTGTTCAGAAAAGAAAGCCCCTGTGAAAAATCATCTGATTCAGTATCCTTTGATGTCTCATAGACTCTCTTTGAATATAACTCCATCATCCTTAAAAAATAATCCACCCAGATTTCAGGATGCGGAGGATTATCTCTGCCCTCATAATACAACGCAGGCAACCCCATCTGAAGTGATTCATAGTACTCATTCTGACTGTAAGCAAAATACTCTTCAAGAGAACCTATACCTTCAAACCCATAACCATATAAGTCCAGCACATACCCGGAAATAAGCCTCGCCGTTCTACCATTTCCATCTTCAAACGGATGTATTGTTACCAGCTGATAATGCACGACTGCAGCCTTTACAAGGGGATGATCATCCGAGCTGTTAACATAATCAACAAGCTCATCCAACAGCGTAGGAATATCACAATACTCGGGAGGAATATATTCTATACTTCCGGTTGCAGAATCATATACCGCAAAGAGCATTCCAGGCGGCATAGGTCCCCTCAATCCTATCTTCTCACTTGAAGCTCCATCCTCAACAATGGCCTGAATCTCAAGAATAAGGTCCTTTGAAAATGGTGCCTTAACTTTCAATTTCTCCTCCAAGACATTAAGCGCTGTATAATAGTTTCTTACCTCCACCTCAGGACGCAAGAAATGTCTGTGTGGATCACTGTCCTCTATCACAGCTTCTACCTGCTTCTCTCCTAGAGGATTCCCCTCTATCTTCGTGGATGCATAGGAACTTTTTTTCTTGGACATCTTCCGGAGCTTATTTCTTGTTAATGCAGGAAGTTTAACAGCCTTAATAGAACTCTTGTTTCTCTCGATTTCCACTATTCTATTAATCATCTCATTGTTAAGCTTTACTGAAATCATAATAACTCCCTGGACAGTATATAAATGATTATATACTTATTTCCAAAAAATTTCCTTATTTTTTCCATAATTTTTCCATACTTTTTCGCTATTTCACCCCATGCACCCTATCTCGATATCATCATCCTTTGTAAAGGTTATAGAGGTGCCGTCCATCTTTTCTATCTCAAAATATCCGACACGGGAGCGGGTGAGCTTCACGTCCTCATATGAGAGTGACCATGAAGGAGTAATGGGAGAATCTGTAACTCTCCCGAGATAGAGGAAGAGGTAGAACCCGTCCCTCTCATAAAGTGTATAACCATCCTCACTGTAGCACTCCCTGAATCTGCTGGAAATGAGGCTTTCTGTAAATTTCTCTTTTGTCATGCTTCCATCTTACACTTTTTGTGTCTGTTTTTCTTTCTTTGGTTTATACTTTTCCCAGGAGAAACAAATGAAGAAACATATAGTCTGCCTGGGCGACTCAAACACACACGGCTATGCAGCAGATATCACAGACACAGAGGACCATACCAACAGGTTCAACGAGAACGAAAGGTGGACACAGCTTTTGCAAAAAGGACTCGGAGATGATTACCTCGTACTCGAAGAAGGGCTTGGTGGGAGGACGACTGTCTTTTCAGATCCTCTCCATGAAGGCATGGATGCCCTTTCAGTCATCTACCCCATCCTGATGAGCCATGAGAGAGTAGACCTGCTTATAATCATGCTCGGGACCAACGACACAAAGGAACGCTTCAACGCATCCCCAATTGTAATAGCAAACGGTATGGACAGGCTCATAAAGAAGGCAAAGAGCATCGACTGCTGGAAGGACGGAAAACCAAATATTCTTGTTGTCGCTCCTCCTCCGATAAGAAAGGAGTTTAGGGAAGTATTTACAGAGGAATGGATGGGAAAGGAATGTGTTGGGAAAAGCGAAAAGTTAGCCCCTCTCTACAAGAATGTATGTTTAAACAACAGTGTTCTCTTTCTTGATGCTATTGGATGCGAATTCAATGCTCTCGACTGCATGCACCTTACGAGTAACGGCCACAAGAGGCTCGCGTCACTCATTGCGCCGATAGTGAGAAGTAATACATAGGGAATGGATTATATACCCATCAAGAGGAGCCTCAGGCCGAGAGAAAGAAGTAGGACGATGTTGATTCTGATTCCGACTCCGTAGTACTTTCCCTTTTCTCTTTTTGAAATCAGGCCGAAAAGCATCATCATAGGGACGGTTCCAAGTGCCCATAGCGCCATCATCAATGCGCCTTTCACTCCCGAGGAGAGTGTCACGGCAGTCATCCACATCGCACTTGACGCCGAGCACGGCATTACTGCAGTCACAGCACCGAGAACAAGGGGTGAGGCATTTATCGTGATGCGGGCAAAAGGACAAAGGGAGGGAAAAAGTGCTTCTACTTTCCTCATTATCGGAAGGCCCCACATCGCAAGAGCTTTGAATATTACGTATAGTCCGACAAAGACGTAAATCATGCTCTTCATCTTAGAAGAGAAAGAAAGGACGCTCCCGAAAGACGCAAAGATAAAGCCTAAAAGCGCCGAGAAGATAACACGCGACAGGTTATAGAGTGTGATATTAACCCACCTTCCCCTCTTTTTCTCCTCTCCTCCCGCACTCGAAAGCATTATGCCACCACACATCACTATGCAGTGTGTACCCGTAACAAGCCCAATGAGAAATACATTGAGGTAAAATATAACGCCATTGGTGTTATCTACTTGCGGTATTGCGGGGAGTGTGATTACCTTGAGTAATAAGATAACACAAGCGGAGGCAAGGAGTGTGAGGATATCGTACACGATACCACTTCTTGCCTTATCGCAGGGCGGGTATCCTGCCTCGGAAAGAACTACTTTTATTTCGTCCTCGCTTATAACATCAGGGTCGTAGGAAATAGTGGCAGTAGCTTTAATGTAACTGACGGAAGCGGAGAGTATGCCCCTCTTCTCTAATAGAGTCCCTTCTACTTCATCCTCGCAGCTGTGGCATATAA
The DNA here is from genome assembly GCA_963638045.1 of Faecalibacterium sp. CAG:74. Classification (GTDB taxonomy): domain Bacteria; phylum Spirochaetota; class Spirochaetia; order Sphaerochaetales; family Sphaerochaetaceae; genus Ornithospirochaeta. The sequence continues at coordinate 12,050 of CAVHPV010000071.1, forward strand.
GGCCCTTAAGTGGTGTTACGAAGCGCCTTTCTCTTATCATAGTTCTTTCTTTCCCACCTTCATTTTTCCGAGCCTGAGGGAGTTGAGAAGGACCGCAATTGATGAGAAACTCATTGCTGCAGACGCAATCGAGGGGTTCATGAAGCCGAATGAGGCAAGAGGGATTGCTACAGCGTTGTAGATAAGCGCCCAGACAAGATTAGCCCTTATATTCGCGTTTATTTTCTCCGATACCTCAAAAACATCCTCAACCTTCTCGATTTCATCGTTGAGTATTATGATATCTGCA
>CAVHPV010000072.1:0-11979 GCA_963638045.1 Faecalibacterium sp. CAG:74
TTATTTCTCGAGCTCAGGCGCTTCTTAACATTACAGATTTCTTTACATAACCTTTTTTAGGTAAAACTTTACCTAAGAAAGGAAAAATCGAGACTACTACTTACATTTCTCTGTCATGATTGAAATGATTGTCCTGTCAGTCTCCCTCATACCGACTGTGGCAAGTTTGACGATGTTCCGGATAGTGTTTTCAACACCTTTTGTCACGATTCCATCCCCCGAGACGAATTCGCTGTTGTTGCGTGTCATCTCGAACCCGATAAGACCAGCTTCCACAGCAGATGCAATCTTTGCGGCGCAGCTGGCCTTGGCTCCGTCACATACCATTCCACTCACAATTGCAAGGGAGTTCACCACGGCATGAGAAATCTCGTTCTCCCTCCCGCCATATAGATACGATATCCCGGCAGAAGCTCCACATGCGGCACTTGTCGCCCCGCAGAAGGCCGAAAGGGAACCTATCTCCGCCTTGATGTGAATGGCAACAAGATTAGACACACAAAGGGCTCTTAAAAGGAGATCCCTCTCTATGTGCATATCTTGTGCATAAATGATTACAGGTATTGAGACAGTAAGGCCCTGGTTACCGGAGCCAGAGTTGATAATGACAGGTCTCTCGCATCCGTTCATCCTTGCATCAGACCCCGCGGCAGCATATGCCTTAGCTCTGTTGTGCACACTATCTCCGTACGATGAAAGCAATATCGAGCCGATGTTTGCTCCCCAGGAACCTCTTAATCCCTCCTCGGCAATAGCCATGTTGTATCTGATCTGACGCTCCAGAGGCTCTCTGACATCATCAATATTCACACTGTCAGCAAAATCCACTATGCCGGAAATAGTAAGGCTACCACGATCTTTCTTCAAAGTTGCCCCGCTGCCCACACTTTTCTTTTCCCTTACTACTCTCCCGTCCACTCCAAGAAAAACCACATTAGTATGGTTATCCTTGATCTCACACACAGCCTTATGCCCATTGAGGTATGCCTCAACGGTTATTGAAAAGACAGCATCCCCATTTGCAGGAAATACATTGACCTCATGGCTCTGAAGATACTCCCGTATAGCTGAAATATCATCATCGTCCAGCCCCGAAAGGATCTCCAATTCCTTCTCAGGTTCGGCCGCAATAACTCCGGCGGTAGCGGCAACGGGTATTCCCTTCTCCCCTTTCGTATTGGGAACAACCACACTTTTCACATTTTTTATAATGTTGGCTGAAACATAAATATCCATTCTCTCAGGCACGGAGGGAAGGAGAGATGAGGCAAGAGACGCACAATAAGCTATTGCTATAGGCTCTGTACATCCCAGAGCCGGGACAAGCTCCTCACGGAGTATATTTACATATTCATTGTAGATTTCACTGTTCACAAAAACAGTTTCCTCCTGCCTTGTGTAAAAGGCAAGGGAAATAATTCAATTGTGCCAGAATGACCTTCTCTTGAGAAAATAGACAAAAGAGAGAACATAAAGAATCATCATGACAAGGTAGAGAACGGCAGTGAGTGCAATTGATGACGGAATCAAATGGAGGGCAGTCACGAAGGAACGCAATGCCTTTATAAACAATAGACCATGAATTATGAGAACAAGCACAAAGGAAGTCTTCTCTCCCTTCTTTAGTCCTGTATAACACAAACAACTCAATACAAGAACCACTATCCTGAAGAAAGGTATCGAATAACTTACAAAGAGTGATGTATAGCTCACATCAAAGATGTGTGTCTTCATTATCCTTGTGAAGATAAGAATACCCGAATATACGATTTCGGCAATTAAGAGCACATATGAGACGAAAGAAGCATACCTGAAGCCGAGTCCACCGACCTTCATGTCATATGATATTCTTCTGCTTCCGTCTTTTTTTCCTTTTTTCTCTCCGTTCACATTGTTCTGGCAATTTGAACAGAAGGAATCTTCATTATTCACTTCATCACCGCAATTCGGGCAAACACTTTCAAGTTTCGCCCCGCAATACTCACAATAAGCGGAACCGTCTTTATTAACACCACCACAAACAGGACACTTCATATTAATTTCCTCTCATCGATAATGTCATACGAGAATACCAAAAAGGCAAGAAGATTCAACTATAACTTCAGAAAAAAGACACAAAGCGTGTGCCTTGAACTTTTCACCTTTTAGTAGGATTATTCAATCATGTCTAATCAACAGTCCCGTGCAATTGACTTTACATCCGGTAATCTCAAAAAAGAGATTATTTTTTTCGCCCTGCCTCTCTTTCTGGGAAACCTCTTCCAGCAGCTTTATAACACTGCCGACTCACTGATTGTCGGTAACACCCTCGGCTCCCAGGCTCTGGCAAGCGTATCATCTTCCGGACCTCTTATCTTCATGATGACGGGTTTTTTCAACGGTGTTGCGACAGGAGCCGGAGTTGTCATTGCAAAATATATCGGGGCGAGGGAATATAAAAAGGTAAAGGATGCAATTCATACAGATCTTGCATTCGGCCTTGTTTCCGGCATTATCCTGACTGTGCTCGGCGTCGCACTCACTCCCTCAATTCTGAGACTGATGAACACTCCTGACGATATTATGGAAGGGAGCATCTCATACTTCAGAATTTACTCAATCGGGATAATATTCAGTGTAATGTACAACATAACGATGGGTATCATGAACGCAACAGGAGACTCAACACACCCTCTCATTTATCTAATAATATCGAGCATAACGAATGTCGTACTCGACATCTTCTTCATAACAGTTCTTCATACAGGGGTCGGAGGTGCTGCTGCGGCAACGACAATCGGACAGGGGCTTTCATTCGTTCTCTCCTTTATCAGACTTCTCAGAAGCAAAGAGGTATATCGTGTCGAGATAAAAAAGATAAAATTCAACAAACCTCTTCTTAAAGAGATTATCCGCTACGGCCTTCCATCAGGAATCCAGAACTCCGTCATTGCCATAGCCAACCTTGTTGTCCAGTCCAACATAAATACATTCTCCTCAACTGCAGTCGCCGGCTCGGGAGCGTATGCAAAAATTGAAGGCTTTGCATTCATTCCAATCACTTCATTTTCCATGGCGCTCTCTACATGCATAAGCCAGAACCTTGGTGCGAAGAATTACAATAGAGCAAAAGAAGGGGCACGGTTCGGCATCTTCTCCTGTCTTTTGCTCTCTGAGACAATCGGCCTTATTGTATTTGTCTTTGCACCATACCTTATCGGACTTTTTGACAGCAATCCGGAGGTTATAAGAATAGGCGTTAAACAATCCCGCATAGAATCTCTCTTCTTCTTCCTTCTTGCCCTCTCTCATTCCATAGCAGGAATAATGAGGGGAGCCGGAAAGGCAAAGGTTCCAATGGTTGTCATGCTTTCCATATGGTGCATACTCCGTGTAACATACATTACAATTGCACTTTCAATTTCCCACACTATTGACCTTGTTTACTGGGCATATCCGCTGACGTGGTCTCTCTCATCAATTGTCTTTGCCATATACATGAAGACTTCAGACTGGATTCACGGTCTCGATAATGATATATGGGTCAGCGTGAAAGAAAGCTGAGACATGTCTCTATCTCATCCAAGTCCCCGTGAAATACTATACCATGCATCCCTTCGTGCATTGCGCCTGCAACATTGACAGGTAAGTCATCTATAAAGATGCATTCCTCTGCCGAGAGGTTGAATGAGCTGAGTAAAAGGTCATAGATTTGCGGCATCGGCTTTATAAGCCCCACATCCCCGGAGAAAACAGTTCCGTCAAAGAACTCACTTCCTGGAATAAGATGGAAATAATCCTTTGTAGCCTTTGAGGCATTTGACAGGAGATAGATGCCATAACCCTCATTCTTCTTTTTTTCAATATAATCTGCCATACCATCAACAGTATGAATCATATCAAACCAGTGGAGTGCATGATGAATGTAAGAATGAAGATCCTCACTTGTTCGGGAGAAGAAGATTCTCTCCGCCCCGTCCTCATCCAGGATTCCCCAGTCCAACAGCGACCACTCCGGAGACTGGAACATCTTCCTTTTAAGCTCTTTTCTGGTATTGCTGTCACTTATTCCCATCCAGTCCATAAGAGAGTCACCCGTCCAATGGACAAGAACATTACCCATATCGAAAACAAGATTTCTGATCATGGGATGATGATATACAATAACAACTGTATTGAGTAGTATCTTCCCGGAGAATAGAATAAAAGTATGAAAATCCTTGTAATAAATCCCGGGTCAACCTCCACAAAAATCAGTGTTTTTGATAACCGCACACCACTCTTCACAGAATCAGTCTTCCATGACGCCCCTCTTCTCCTAAGCTATAAAACAACAAATGACCAGCTCGGAATGCGGGAGGAAGTCACCCTGGGCATTCTTGCTGAACATGATATGAAGATGGATGATATAGACGTGATAGTCGGTCGCGGAGGCTCTGCACACTCACAGCATGGCGGGCTTACCGTAATCAACGAAGAGCTCTATCATGATACAGTAAACGAGGTGGCCGGAACGGATCATGCTGCAAAACTCGGCGTTATGCTGGCCTATGGGTTTTCACAAAAGTACAACATACCTGCATTCACAATCAATCCGACCAATATGGATGAATTGGATGATGTGGCACGAATCACCGGAGTAAGCGGGCTCTACCGCCGTCCACAGTCTCATGCCCTGAACCAGAAAGCCATAGCAGAAATGCATGCAAAAAAGCTCAAGAAAAAGCTTGAAGACTGCTCCTTCATAATAGCCCACATCGATGGTGGAATAACTGTCGGAGCCCATAGAGGCGGAAGAATGATTGACTCGACAGAAGGTGCGGGTGGGGACGGGCCGTTTACGCCAACCCGAATCGGATCCATTCCGGTTTTAGGTGTTGTCAGGTACCTTGAGAAAGGACATACCCTCGAGGAAGTGAGGGATCTTTGCTCGAAGGCAGGAGGATTCGTCTCACATTTCGGGACATCTGATACAAAGAAAGTTATGGAGATGGTGAAAAGCGGAGACAAGAAGGCAACCATCATCTGGGAGGCAATGCTCTATCAGATTGCAAAGTCCATCGGCGGGATGGCTGCAGTGCTCTCCGGCAAGGTTGATGCAATCATCCTTACGGGAGGACTCGTACGTTACAGCGAGATAGTTGATTACATCACCTCCCATTGCTCTTTTATTGCAAATATCGTCACCTACCCGGGAGAAGTTGAGCAAGAGGCAATGGCCTGGGCCGTATGTGACTGGGCAGAAGGAAAGATAGAGCCGAAAGTATACGTTCCGCATGATGTCTTCGAGGGCTTCGGCTGGGAAAAGGAAATTTATTGAACAAGAAGGATAATATCCCAGTCGGGAATGGCACGGGCACACCTGAGGGTAAACTTGCTGTAAGCGGGATTTATTTTCCTGACAATGCGCAATAAACGCCAGAAATCATCAATCCTGTGGTAAACAGAAAGAATAAGCTTGGGTTTACATTCCCTTATTATTCTCCTACCTCCTTCAAGTATCTTCTCCTCATCGCCCTCTGCATCAAATTTGATTATTGTGGGCTTTTCATTCTCCAGGATGCTATCGAGTGTGGTGGTTGTAATCTCCTTACCCTCCAATGAGCGTACATTCCCCCTTCCTTCTCCAATGGAAAACATCACCTTCTCTTCCCTATCGGAAAGAAGAGTATTATATAGCACGACTCTTTCCATCCCCCCCAGATTTCTTTCAGCCTTCCTGAAGCTCTTCCTGTCAGGCTCAATAGCGATAATCTTCTCATAGGCAGAACCGGTCATATCAAGAAAACGCATGATCGTATCACCATTATATGCTCCGACATCTACAAAAGTCTCAGCCTTCCCGATATTGAGATTTCCCCAGCTTGTCTTGTCGTCTTCCCATATACCATACAAATTTGTTATTTCACCCGAAAGACGGTATCTAACAACAGCATCCAGAATCTCCCAGCTTCTCTCGTCACTAAGTGTCTCTCTGAATTCATTAAAGTCTCCCAGGTGGGACAGGTAATATTCCTCATCAAAAGCATTTCCATCCTCGTCAATGAGAAGCGACGGACAGTAAAACTCATTCTCGCTTGCAATTTTTCTTATATCTTCAATAACACTTTTCTCATGAGTGCCGAATCCCATCACGATACACATACGACCGAATATCCTTCTTGCATCAGCATATGAAAGGACTCTGAAGGAATGAAAGGTACGTCTCCTCACAAAAGAATCCGATGCAAATACTCCCGATATCCTCACCCCTCTTTTTTCCATGAGGGAAAGAAGCTTGTCTGCTGCGTCACCTGTCCCGTAGAGGATAACCGGCAGCTCTGTTTCCTTTATTCTTCCCCAGAAATCTGACACGCTTCAGCCTCCTTCTCCAGTCCTCTTCTGTCTGTGATCATGTATTTACCACGCCCTATACGTTTTATATATTCCTCTTCTTCAAGCTCTTTAAAAACAAAGAGAAGATGACGGTAGCTGACAGAAAAATATGCTCGTGTATCTATGTGACTTACCGAATAAACTCCATCGCTTTCCATATCCAGAATATAAGAGGAAAGCCTCTTTTTCAAAGGGAAGCTCATATTGTTTGCACTTACCGAATTGACTCTGAACAGCTTGAGTGCGATATAACGGGCAAGATTACATAGAAATACGGGATCTCCTAAAAGTTTATCCCTGCACCCGGACAGGTCTATTGAATATCCTTTGCATTCTGTCACTGCTTCAACAAAAGATGTATAGCGCTGTATACCAAGCATCTCCATCTCCCCGTAGAAAGCGGGAGACGGGGCATAGTCAAGCTGGGCAATTCCGCCGTCAGGATAAATGAACGAGCAGCGCGAAGAGCCTGAGAGAATGTAAATGAGCTTCCCGCTCTCATCCCCGATATTGAATATAGTCTCACCTTTAAGATATTCCACTTCCCTTGCATACGGGGTTATGTCAAAGGAGAAAAGTGCTTTGAATTCACTGCCCACATTGACAGTTTATGACTACAAGGAAGCATAAACAACCCCGAATATGATATTTCTCATATTCTTTTATGCTACTCGGCTGTTTAATGAATACATGGACTTCTACTCTCTATTTGTACAGGCAATCGGTTTTATCCCGTCATTCATCTCAATTCTCTCAATCCAGCTCAAAACAAGAAAAAGAATTCTCATTATGCAACTTACTGCCGGCCTTATGTGGGTTCTGCACTACTATCTTCTCGGTGCATATACAGCAGTACTCACAAACTCAATCGGAATCTTCAGGTCTACCATTTCATACTTCAATGACAGAAAGTGGGCAAAAAGCAATCTCTGGCTTTATCTGATTATTACACTATCCATACTCTCAAGCATTGTCACATGGGACGGTCCGATTTCACTTCTTCCGTCGATTTCACTCATATGCACGGCAACAGGACTCTGGATACATAACCTTACGATCACAAGAATTCTCTTCACTGTCCAGTCCCCATGTCTCTTTGTCTATGATATAGCGACAGGAAGTTGGGGGTGTGCAATTATCGAGGCAGTCGCCTTCGTCTCATTCATCCTTGCACTCCTCAGACTCGATATCATCCCCGCCCTAAGAGAGAGGAAAGAGAAGAGAGGGAATCCTGTATAGAGTCCATCCTGCCAGCATTAATTCCATCTCCAGACAGCATCTCTCTGAGCTTTGCCCCCTCTGTCATGTACTCTTTTCTGCATTTCCAGACGTCTTCGATTGTTCCCCGGACTTTTATCTCACCTTTTTCAAGGAGTACAACATCCTTTGAATACAAAGCTACCTCCTCCGGGTCGTGTGATGTAAAGACTATTGTCATTCCATTTTCATTGAGTCGTCTTAGAAGAGTGAAAATATCCTTCCGGCTCTTTCCGTCAAGACCGGATGAAATCTCGTCCAGAACAAGCACATCCCCGCCTATAGCGAGTATTCCGGCAAGCGCGACCTTCCTCTTCTCTCCCCCTGAGAGTGCAAACGGACTTCTCTCCCATTTCTCTTCATCAAGAGAGAGAAGACGCAATGCCTCCGTAGCATCTTTTAATGCTTCCTCCCGCGTTCTACCTCTATTCAGGGGACCAAAAGTAACATCTTTTATGACACTCTCCTCAAACAGCTGATTTTCAGGGTATTGGAAAACAAGTCCCACTTTCTCCCTGAGTCTCTTCCTGTCATATCCCTTTCTGTTGACATCATCCCCGTCAGCCAGGACCCTCCCCTTTGTCGGAGCGATAAGTGCGTTGAGAAGCTTGAGAAGTGTACTCTTCCCGCTTCCGCTATCGCCGACTATGGCAAGCATAGCCCCGCTTTTTATCTCAAGGTTTATGTTCCTCAATGCTTCTATGTCACTCTCGGGGTAGGAGTAAGATACATTCTCAAGGATTATATCCACAGTTTCACCTCCATCAAGTAACAGAGCAGAACATACACAGCTATCATAATGTATGCGATATAATCACACATCGAATAACTCAGAGGGTAAAGACTTGTCGCACCTTCTTTGTTGTATCCCCTTGCATCCATAGCCAGAGCAAGCTCGTCAGCTCTTCTGTATGCTGACACAAAGAGGGGGACAAGAAGTGGCAGGAATACCCCGGTCTTCTTGATTATCCCCTTTTCATCAAAGGAACATCCACGACTCTTCTGTGCATCAAGAACCCTATCAGCCTCATCAACAAGTATGGGAATAAATCGGAAAGCTATCATAATGACTGTGGAGAGAATACGGACGGGCTTTCTCAATACTCCCTTTCCAAGGGCCTTATCTATTCCCTTTGCTATCTCAAGTGGTCTTGTTGTAAGAGTCAAAATGGTGGATGCAATCACAGTGAAAGTGAGTCTTAACACCATGAAGACCGCCTTCCTCTGGGCATTCTCCTCCAATACAATCATCAAAAGAGCAAAGAAGAGAAAGAGGACAAGCATCCTGAAAAGTCCCTTTGTTATGTAATTTACCGGAACTTTTGAAGCAATCACTACAATAAGTAGTACAAGAATTGAAATGGCAAGAGAGGAAATTGATTGAGAATAGAAAAGGGAGGCTACATATACGATAAGCCCAATAAGCTTAACTCTCGGATCAAGACGGTGTATTATACTTTCTCCTCTATAATACCTTCCTAGTGTCACATCCGTCATGCTTTTACCCTCTCAAGTATCATTTTCTCAAGTTCGGTGAGAGTAAGGGCATTCTCAAGTCCGAGTCCATGCGAGACTTCCACAGGATACGGGACAGGAAGATTATTCTCTTTTAGTATCTCATATTTCAGAACATCAGAGGGACTTCCGTTTTTTACAATCTGGCCATCATTGAGAATATAAATCCTGTCAGAGAAAACAGTCTCATATGTGTGGTGCGTAATGTAAATCACAGAGAGTCCGTGTTCCCGGCACTCGCTCTTCAGGATTTCAAGAATCTTCTCTGAGTTTTTTCTGTCGAGCATGCTGGTTGCCTCATCAAGAATGAGGACATGCGGTCTGAGAGCAAGAGCCGAGGCAACAGCAAGACGCTGTTTCTCACCACCTGAAAGGGAAGAGGGAGAGTCATATCTCTTTTCGTAGAGGCTTACGATATGAAGGGAGTTGTCAACCCGCTTGCGGATTTCACTTTGAGTGAGATTAAGATTTTCCGGCCCGAACGCAACGTCCTCCTCGACAGTCTCTCCGACAATCTGATTGTCGGGATTCTGGAAGACTATTCCACATAGTGAACGCCTCTCTTCAAAAGTCAGATTTATACTTCCTCCGCTTTCATCTCTCAATCCGGCAAGAATCAGAGCCAGGGTGCTCTTTCCGCTCCCGTTAGGCCCCAGCAGCGACACAAACTCCCCTTCCCCGACTGAGAGATAAATATTATTAAGGGCATTGGACAGACTTCCGGAGTACCGGTAGGATAAACCTCTTACCTCTAATAAGGACATTAATCTTTGTCCCCGTCTTTGACCATCAAATACTTGCTAGTTGCAAAGAGTCCGGCGATGCAGAATACCCCGATAAGGAGCTGCCACATAGCCCACTCCCTGATTACAAGCTCACGTGTGAATGCAATCATGAGTATCTCAATGACGGACTTGAGGTTCTGGAGATTAAGAACATGTATGAGTTCAATCACGATAATGACTAGGGCAACATAGTTGATAAGATCCTTCAAACCCACTGTACAATCAATAATTATAGCTTTGAAATATCCGGGAATATGAATGGCTGAGAAAAGAATGCCACAGACAAGCACAACAGACAACAGTGCTTCAAGTATTGAAGTGATGATGTGGATAATTCTCTGGAAACTCCCCATCGAACTCTCTGTCTCAAAAAACTTCGGCGAGAATTCCTTACCATTCTGACCCTTTATGAGCTTTCCTGCTTCACCTGAATGATTAGCCATAAAACAACCTCTTTTGCGCTCATGATTATACTCCTTATCTAATAAGTGTATCTAGTGGGGACAAATCACAGTCAGCTGCAGACGAATATAAGATTGGTGACATTTTCTACGACATTCGCTACGCCATCTTTGGTGACATTTTTGGTGACATTTTTAATGTTAAAATTATCAATAACATATTATTTTATTTAATTATAAATAGTTATAAAATTTTTAAGTGACATTTTTGGTGACATACTATTTAATTCAAGCTAAAATATCTATATGAATATCGGAAAAGAAAATGAAACACTGGAATTCAAGAAATCAACTGCAGAACTTGACAAAGCAATGTGTAATATTGCCAGTATGCTCAACAAACACGGGCATGGAGCTCTTTATTTTGGCGTCTCCCCAGATGGAGAAGTAACCGGCCAGGCAATCTCACAGGATACATTGAGTAATATCTCTAAGAAAATCATTGAATCGATACGTCCAATTATCTATCCAAATGTACGCGAAGTTAGTTTCGATGACAAAAACACAATATTAGTTGAATTCTCAGGTCAGGAGAAACCATATTCAGCCTTCGGACGATATTATAAAAGAGTCCATGATAGAACAGAAGAGATGACTCCGTCTGAATTACGTTCAGAAATGTTCTCATCAGATGTTGGTTCCAACTGGGAAAATCATCCAACACAATATGGTCCTGAAGTGGTAGACCATGAGGCACTACACAGTTTTTATATAAAAGCCATCACCTGCGGTAGGCTTGAAGAGCTCCCCATCTACAATGAGGAAGCGCTACTCAGCGGATTGGGATTACTTAAAAAAGGACACCTTACTAATGCAGGATATTACCTCTTCTCAAGCAGGAAACCCGTAGTTCTTAAGACCGCTGTGTATGTCACAGATGAGAGAATCAGCTTTTCAGATATCAACCGCTTTGAAGGTAATATTTATAACCTGCTTGGCATATCACTCAGATACATAAAGGAGCATATAAATTGGCGTGTTGAGTATAGTGATGGAACCTCAAGGATTGAAATACCAGAAATTCCGATAGAAGCAATCAGAGAGCTGCTAGTAAATGCTTTCGCCCACGCGGATTACAAAGGACATACAGAACATGAAATTGACATAACTCCTACTGTAGTTGAAATATATAACCCTGGAGAATTTCCTCAAAATCTCTCTCCAGAAATGTTTGTAGCAGAGCATATAAAGTCAATGCCAAGGAACAGAGTCATACTGGATACCCTATATAAAAGCAAGGATGTGGAAGTTTTCGGAAGCGGATTCAGAAAGGTATATTCTCTATGCAAAACATCAGGTATTGTATGTACTTATAAATCAGCATATGGCGGATTTTCATTCACACTGTCGAGAAAGAGTACAAATATTCCACAGTTTACAGAATTAACTGAACAGAAAAAAAATACAACAGAATTTCTGATTCTTAATATCCTGAAAGCTGATCCAGCCAAAACTATAGCCCAAATTGCTGAAGAAATAGGAAAAAGTACAAGAACAGTGAAAAGGGCAATAGAAAACCTCTCTGAAAAAGGAACCCTGAATGTTAAAGCTATCTAATTTTGTCTCTTAATTGCTAAGTAGATTTGTCCATTTTGCTTGAACCCCCT
>CAVHPV010000073.1:0-11137 GCA_963638045.1 Faecalibacterium sp. CAG:74
GTCTTCCAGAAGCTGTTTTTCATACTCACGACCTATAATCAACTCTTTCGACATACCTGCATTATATATGAGATAGCAACAGGAAATCAAACATTTTCTGCGGTTATATCACTTAAAAATCGAGATAACAACAAAAAATAATCTATTTTATGTTGAAATCACAGGCATAGCCATCAATAGAAGAAGGAACATTATCTGTAGTGTCCTTTGCATCTCTTTTAATCGGAACAATATATTTAAATCCGGACGCATCTATCAATGTGAAGTTGTCCTCGCTGCCAAAGCCTTTATCTGCAAGTATAGTAAGAGAATCCTTTTCTATTTCGGATTCCTCGATTAATGTGCTGAATGCACTTACATCAGGAACATCTCCGCTGAACTGCTTATAATAATAAGGAAAGCACCTCTCTCCACTTACGGAGAAGGCATACACCAGATTTATCTGCGGATTAAATCTCATCTTGCTGTCATACCCCATGTCGATGGTCTCGAGAGTCTTGGAATCACTTAGAATCCTGTGCCCGTCGAACACCATAAAGGAAGAAAGCTTATTATTGTCCTCGTGCATGAAAGACTTTATGTTGGTATCAAATGCATAATACGGTCTTCTTACTATTGTCAAAGCTCACTTTAAAAAGAAAAACATATAATCCACGATAAGAACATGTCATATTGAAACTCGTAAGTAAAGATCTCGATGTTTCTTTAAAAACTGTAGACATCATTAACGTTTTACAATAAACTTAATATATAGAAAGTTTCTCATTGGAAAGTTTATTATGAGAATGTTTTATCACCAAGGAGCAGAAGAATGTTTATAGGTCGAAGAAAGGAACTTCAGTCACTTGAAGAAATTTATAAGGAAGATGAAAGCTCCCTGACTATACTTTACGGGCGGCGCAGAGTCGGGAAGACGAGGCTTATCCAGGAGTTCACAAGAGGCAAAAAGACAATATTCTTCTCTTCACAGGAAGGAGATGAGCAGAGTAATCTCAAAGAACTCTCACATGCCGTGGCAGGGCAGGACAAAATAGATTATCCTGTCTTCACATCGTTCAGCGGGGCCCTCAACTATATAGCAGAGGAGGCGGAAAGGGAAAAGACAGTCCTCTTCATTGATGAATATCCATATCTTGTAAAAAGCATCGGAGAGAAGATTTCGTCAATCATCCAGAACTACATAGACACGTCACTTTCCCGGTCCCGGCTGATGATTATTCTCTGTGGTTCTTCTGTTTCCTTCATGGAGAATGAAGTCCTTTCCGCTGCAAACCCGCTTTACGGAAGAGCGAAACTGATTATGAAGCTACTTCCCCTGAGATATTATGAAACAGCCGAATGGTTTAAAGGGTATACGCCGGAAGAGAAAGCAATAGTGTACGGAGCTACAAACGGCATTCCCATGTATCTGAAAAGTATGGACCCTTCTCTTTCTCTCAAAGACAACCTGACCAGTGTATTCTTCAGGCCGCATTCAATTCTCCTCTACGAACAGGAATTCATTCTAAGGCAGGAGATAAGTGAGATAAAATCATACCATGCCGTTCTCAACGCAATTGCAAACGGGAAGACGAAGTTCAACGAAATATGCGATGTGACAAGAATAAATCCCGGCTTTGTTATGAAGATACTCGACTTATTGAGAGAATTGGATTTTGTGGAGAAAAACGTTCCCGTCGGAGAGAGGGAAAACTCCAGGAGAAGCTTTTACTCTATAAAGGATCTCTATCTCAACTTCTGGTATTTCTTTGTCCAGAGATACATGACAATAATAGATCAGGATCTAATGGCAGAGAACTATGATAAGCTCATCACTCCTCTCATCAATGATTACATGGGAAGGGTCTTCGAGAGAATAGTAAAGGAATATCTTCTGTATAAGGCCCATCTCCCCTTTCCCCTGAAAGATATAGGGTCATGGTGGGGAACGGACAAGGAAAAGAGGAAATCTATAGAGATAGATATCGTCGCTCATTCGGCAACTACTTCCGATGTGATAATCGGATCATGTAAATTCACCAATCATCCCATAGATACCGATGAATACAAGCTGATGTGTGACTATTCAAAGAATCTCACAACAATGAACAATACAATATTCTTCTTTTTCTCCAAGAGCGGATTTACAGATGAGATGAGAAAACTTGAATCAGAAAGGATAAAGCTTGTGCCGATTGACGATATCTACAGCTTGTTATAGCATTCCGGCTTTACATAGTGAGTCCCCGTAACATACATACTACCATCCCCGAGAGAGAGCTTAGAAAGCAGAAGCCGTTCTCGAAATCAATCAAGAACGGCTCATAATACCAAATTTATAAAGTCAGAAATTCCCAGAAGAGTAAACCTCAGATTCCCGAAAGCTTACATACTGTCATCACCAGAATGCCGGACGGATGAACCTGTCGTCGTTATAGACAGCAATATTACCGATGTTCAGTTTATTATAACCTGTAAGGTTATCGTAACTCGTCACACTGTCTTGTTTAAATTGTCCGCTACTATAATATATACGTCCCATTATCGCTGCCACTATCATCGTCGCAGGTATCGTATCGGCAGTAACACTCTTCCCTATCGATACCTGGATCAATACAGGTAAGACGGATCCCCTTCTCCCGATCGTACAGGCAAAGGCATTGGGAATCTGGGGAGTCGTAAGTGGCATAGTGAGCCTCATAATGATGTATCTCAGCTATCGCTTCCACGGAAAGAAGACAGGGTTCGACTTGAAGGGAAGAGGAATCATAATAGAAAAAGCGGCTGTCGGAAAGGCAATTCTCTTAGGAGTCATGGTCGCACTACTCTCTTACCTCTGGGTATTCATCGCAGAATACTTCTTTACTGTTGATTTCCGTTTCTGGACATTTGCAGCACGTGCATTCGACAGCGGAAAATAGAAATATATTCTTGTAGCAATCCCCTACTACCTGATGTACTACATTCCGAACTCAATGGCTACGAACTGTTTCCGCTACAATGAGCTCGATAAACATGAGTGGGTCAACACGGCAGTAGTCGCTGTGACAAATGCACTCGGCACAATTGCTCTTCTTGTTATCCAGTACGGGACATTTGTTATTACGGGATATTCAAAATGGCATCCGAATGGATCCGTCAAATCAGCAGTCGGCTGGACATATGCAATCGTCGGCATATTGATCGTTGCACCTATTGTCGCACGTAAGATCTACAAGAAGACGAATAACCCGTACCTGGCAGGTATAATCAACGTTATTCTTGTTGCAATCATCAACTGTACAAGTACTTCAACAATACTCTATACCGCTGCAGCTTATATTCCCGGCTGATAGACATAAAGGTTTAAGAAGACTTAATCGGGAGGACATAACTATCTATATCCTCTTGATTTTTCTTTTCCCACATACCACATTAAGAGAGGAGACTATCATGTACGGAAAAATGCACCAGGACACATTGGATATCATATCGGAGGTATTGGCTGCGATACAGCCGGAGGAGGCTGTATTGAAAGCGCTCAAAGAACACACCTTTGCTCCGGGGCTTATTATTCTTGTTGCAGCTGGGAAGGCTGCCTGGCAGATGGCGTCCGCTGCATTGAAGTTTCCTTCAATTAATATCGAGAAAGGTATCGTTATTACAAAATACGGCCACTCAAAGGACCCTCTTCCCGGCATAATTATCAGGGAAGCATCTCACCCTCTTCCCGACGAGAACGGCTTCAGGGCAACAAGAGAAGCCGAAGAACTCGTGAATGGTCTCACAAAAGACGACTCCGTTCTTTTCCTTCTCTCGGGAGGAGCAAGTGCACTCTTTGAAGATCCCCTCGTTGAAAAGGAAGAGCTTACAGCCGTAACGGAAAAGCTTCTTTCCTCCGGTGCCGTTATAAAGGAAATCAACACAATCCGTAAGAGGCTCTCTTCTGTCAAGGGAGGACGCTTTGCCGGGCTCTGCTCACCTGCAAATGTATTCACAATTGCCATCTCGGATGTCATTGGAGACTCTCCCGATATGATTGCAAGCGGACCGACAGTAGTTGATAAATCAACATGTGAGGAAGCCTTACACATTGCAGAGAAATATCAACTGCCGCTCTCGAAGAGAGGCTGGAGTCTTTTGAATGTAGAAACTCCCAAAGCTCTCGATAACTCAACCTTCGTCGTAAGCGGAAGTGTACTCGAACTCTGTAAAGCGACAGAGAAAGCTCTTTCTCTTAGAGGATACTCTACCCTCTTAATCACAAGCGATTTAACAACGGAAGCAAGAGAAGCCGGGGCTTTCCTCAGTGCAATTGCTAAAACACATATAAGCGACAATAAGAAGATGGCTTTTATCCTCGGAGGAGAAACCGTTGTCCATATAAAGGGAAAAGGAAAAGGCGGACGCAACCAGGAGATTGTACTCTCGGCTTTGATAGGACTCAGGGACACAAAAGGTGCTGCGGTATTCAGCCTGGGCTCCGACGGCACGGACGGTCCGACAGACGCAGCGGGAGGATACGCCGACAGCAAGAGCTATAATGCACTCCTGGAGTGCGGAATCAAAGCAGAGGATGCTCTCGATAACAACGACAGCTACAATGCACTCAAGGCAATAGACTCTCTCATCTTCACAGGAGCAACGGGGACCAATTTAAATGACGTTTCCGTACTTCTCCTTGATCCAGCTTTAAAATGTCCTTCCTGAACTGTTTTCATCTCCATGAAAAAGCCGGCATTAAACGATTTACTACTTGGAGTAGTTCATTCTGTTTAAAGCGACCGTCGATGATTGATGTAGAAATAATAGATATCTGTTTCTTAACGTCATCCATAGACAACAGTTATCATATTGTCCAGCTCATAAATAGTCTTTCCATCCAGAATCTTATCTTTCTGAAACTGAATCACTCCAGAGCTAAAAGATTTACATCTCAAAGAGTAGAGAATAGGGCCTGGTTTATCACAACTATAGATTTGAATTTCTTTGTCTTCCTTCCCGTTATTAACCCCCTGAATAAAGAAGTGTTCACCCTTGTAGATAAATTCCATCTCCTCCCCCCATGAAAGAGTTTCAAGAAATTCTTTGATTGTTTTTTCCGTTTATTTCTTATCTATTCCTCTAAAATACTTTTTGTATTTTTTATAAAAATAACTACTCACAGTATAAAAAGTTACAATTACCAAATGAGGCCAACTTACTCAAGCTCAATAGTTGCTGGTGGCTTACTTGTCACATCATAGAGGACTCTGTTTATGTGCTTTACCTCTCCCACTATCCTTGAAGAAATCCTGTCAAGGAGCTCCCAGTCAAGGCGGGAGAATGTAGCTGTCATAAAGTCTGTCGTATTGACTGCCCTGAGGGCTATAGCATAGTCATAGCTTCTCTCGTCCCCCATGACTCCTACACTCCTCATATTCGTAAGTGCCGCAAAATACTGGCTTGGTGCCTTATCGTAACCGAGCTTGATTATCTCCTCCCGCATGATGGCATCTGCATCTTTCAGGATATCAAGCTTCTCGCGTGTGACTTCACCGATGATTCTAATTGCAAGTCCCGGTCCGGGGAACGGTTGCCTCATGACTATATTCTCAGGAAGCCCCAGCTCCAGGCCGAGCTGTCTCACCTCATCCTTGAAAAGCATCCTCAATGGTTCAATTATCTCCTTGAATGATACCACTGAAGGCAGTCCACCAACATTATGATGACTCTTTATAACTGCACTCTCGCCCCCAAGTCCACTCTCCACTACATCCGGGTAGATTGTCCCCTGGGCAAGAAAATCGACTTCACCTATCTGCTTTGCCTCTTTCTCAAAGACCCTTATGAATGTTTCACCTATTATCTTACGTTTCCTTTCAGGCTCTTCCACTCCTTTGAGGTTGTCAAGGAAAAGAGAAGATGCATCTATGCGCCTTATATCAGATGAGGACAGGAGCGATTTCATTGCCTTCTCGACCTCATCACCCTCATCCTTCCTCAATAGTCCGTGGTCAACGAAGATACATGTGAGCCGGTCTCCAACAGCACGGCTGAGGAGCGCTCCACATACTGTACTGTCAACACCTCCTGAAAGGGCAAGGAGGACACGGCCGTCACCTACCTTCTGTCTTATCTCCTTCACAGCTGTCTCAAGATAGCTGTTCATTGTCCACTCCTTACCGAAACCACATATAAGATAAAGGAAATTTTCAAGTATCTTTGTGCCGTATTCTGTATGAATAACTTCCGGATGGAACTGCACCCCGTAGAGTTTTCTATCCCTGTTCTCCACTGCAGCAAACTGACACGAAGATGAGGTAGCAGTTGTCACAAACCCCTCGGGGAGTTTCTCGCACTCCACTCCATGGCTCATCCAGCAAACCGAGGATGCGGGAACATCAGTGAAGAGAAGCGAATCAGAATGATTAATGGTGACCTTACCGTACTCTCTCTTCTCTGCCTTTCTGCACTCTCCACCGTTCTCATAGACCATCAATTGCATGCCGTAGCATATACCGAGAACAGGTATCCCCATATTGAAAAGAGACTTATCAATACGTGGAGCATTCTCTTCAAAGACGGTTGCAGGTCCTCCTGTGAGAATGATTGCATCCGGAGAGAATGATTGAATCTCGTCCATCTTCATTCTGTAGCTCTTTATCTCGCAATAAATCCCGCTCTGACGTACTCTGCGTGCAATAAGGAGGTTATACTGCCCTCCGAAATCAAGTATAAGAACTTTCTTCATCTTCAATCCTCTCTGAAGGTCACCTTACCGTCATCGCTGATGGAATCAATGACAGCAAGAGCCTTGTAGTTGATTCCCTTTTCCCTGAGTGCATCACCGCCCCCCTGGAATCCCTTCTCTACAGCAATACCAACTCCTTCGAGATGGCAACCTGCCTCTTCTACGATATCGAGAAGTCCCTGGACGGCATTACCCTTAGCCATGAAATCATCAATTATCAAGACATTGTCACTCTCATGAAGCCATTCTTTGGAGACGATAAGTGTAAACTTCTTCTTGTATGTGTAAGACCATATCTCACTTTTGAAGAGTCCGTTCTCAATATTGTCACTCTTTGCCTTCTTCGCAAAAAGAAGAGGCACCCCATACTCGTCGGCACATATAGTCGCAAGTGGGATGCCCGATGCCTCTGCTGTCAGCACAACAGTAATTTTCGAGGTATCGAAAAGAGTCTTGAACTCTTTCGCGACAGCCCTCAAAAGCGCAGTATCGACCCTGTGATTAAGAAAACCGTCAATCTTGATGATATTACCCGGTAATACCTTTCCTTCCTTTAAGATTCTTTCTTTTAAAGCCTGCATTTAACACCTTTCCGATATAATGGAAAATTGTGTAACACAGTTGAAAAGAAAAGACAACAGTCTCCGGTTATTTTCCAAAAACTTGAAGCTGTTTTCACCTGCATGTTTCGTATGATGTTGTACTTGCAGGGAAAAACATCAACAGACACCAGGACAATATGAATGAAAAGCCCCCATGTTGGAACATGAGGGCAGTTGAATCAGATAAAATCAATATCCGAAAAGCGGCCATTTTGCAAAGTACGGTATGTACGATACAAGCAAAAGCACGACTATCATACATGCAAAGAGCGGAAGCATCTTCTTGCTGGTTGACTCAAGGCTTGTCTTACCGACTGCACAACCGACAAAGAGTGCCGATCCTACAGGAGGAGTACAGAGGCCTATAGCAAGCGTGAAGATGATGATGATACCGAAGTGGATAGCAGGAAGCCCGATTGACTCTGCGACCGGCTTCAGTATCGGGGTCATGATCATGATGAGCGGAGCCATATCCATGAAACATCCGAGGATGAGCAGAATGACAATCATCAGAAGAATAAGCAGGATCGGGTTGGATGTAACACCGATGATAGATGCTGTGATCATTGCCGGGATACGGAGGAATGTCATCATATAAGCAAAAGCCTTAGCTGTTGCGATGAGGGTGAGGACGATTGAAAGAGTCTTGAGTGAGTTCTTTAATACCTTACCGAAATCTTTCAGGCTTGCACTCTTGAACACGAAGTATGTGAGGAAGAATGTGTAGAAACATGCTACAGCACTGCTTTCGGTAGCCGTGAAGATTCCAGCACCTGTTCCGACCATGATGATGACAAGTGTGAAAAGAGGAAGAATAGCATTCAGGAGAACCTTCAGACAAGGTCCCATCTTCATCTTGCCGTTTTCTTTCCCGAGCCATCTGATCTTCTCGTCTTTGAACATCTTCTCTCCCTTCGGGAAATTGTGTGTCCTACCCATGAAGAAACAGAGTATCATAAATCCAACACCAAGCGAAATTCCAGGAAGGAACCCTGCATAGAAGAGATCTCCGATCGAGACTCCTCCACCGTAGGCAAGTGCAAAGATGACCATGTTGTGTGACGGCGGGATGAGAACCCCTTGGCAGGATGTTGTGACTGTGAGCCCAACAGAGAAGTCTCTGTCATAGCCCTGGTCGACCATCATCGGGATGACGACTGAGCCGAGGGATGAGACGTCGGCAACAGCAGAACCCGAGATACCGCCGAAGAACATGGAGTCAAGACAGTTAACATATGCAAGACCACCACGGAACCTACCAACAGCAAGGTTAGCAATGTCGACTATCTTGTCGCTTATCTGGCCGGCCCCCATTATCTCACCCATTACAATGAAGAATGGGATTGCAAGCATCGTGAAGTTGTTAACACCACTGAGCATCATTCTGCACATTTCTGTGATTGAAAGCCCACAGACCATGCATGAACCGCATGCAGCGATGAACATAGCGAATGTGATTGGCACCTTAACTGCCATTAAGATAAAGAATCCTCCAAGAAGGATGAATGTAGCCAAACCGTTACTCATGCTTTCTGTCCTCCCTGTTCGTGAGCCTGTTCTTCAAGAAGTTCTTTGTAATCAATCTCTTTTTCGGAATAGAGAAGATCCTCAGGATCAATGAGATTGAAGATGAAGAGCAGTGAGTCAAATATCATGATAACACCACCGACAACGAGTGGGATGTATTGAATCCAGGTCGGCCAGCCTGTCATAGGAAGCTTTCCTGTTCTTTTTGTAAGCGTACTAATAATCTCAATACCGCCCTTAAGGAAGACGTATCCGCACACAAGAGTTGTTATATTCGTGATAAAATCGAAAATCTTACGGCCGACACCGCCTTTCTTAAGCCTGTCATAAATAAGGTTGACAGAAATATGAAGATGGTCTCTCACCCCGATAGCACATGCTATGAAAGTGAAGAGAGTTACAAGCAGACCCGGCACCTCTTCCGCCCATGCAATTCCGCTGTTGAAGCAGAAACGCATTATGACATTCACAAAGACAGTACAGAGCATGACAATCAATGAAAGCTGTGCAACCCAAAGGACGATCTTGTGACACCAGTGGTTTACACAAACTATATAGGCATGGAAAGGAGCTTTTCCGTCTTTGTACTTGGATTTGTCCACAGCGAGACGGTTTTCAAGAGCCCATTCATGAAATGTCTTCTTCGACATATTACCTCCGGTAATTTTTAATAAAAGGGCCCTGGAGTCCAGAGCCCCGCATAAATATCACTTATTTTGTGTTGATGATATCCTGGATAAGCTGCTCATAGCCTGCACCGTACTTAGCATACAGAGGAGCCATTGCATCCTGGAATTCCTGGAGTTCAGCAGCAGTCGGTGTATATGCGACACATCCACCAGCCATGACTTTCTCTTCGCTTTCCTTCTCTCTTTCAGCCCACTTCTGGATCTCATATTCCTGTGTCTCTTTTGCACATGCCTTTATGATAGCAACATCCTCGTCGCTGAGCTTTGCAAGAGCATCTTCACTAGCAAGCAGGATTTCAGGAACTCTTGTATGTCCATCAAGACAGAAGTAAGGAGCTACTTGATAATCACCCTTTGACTCATATGTTGGCCAGTTGTTTTCTGCGCCGTCGATTGTTCCCTGCTGGATAGCAGAGTAGATGTCATTAGGACCGATACCTGTGACAGGGTTAGCTCCGAGAGCCTTAGCCATTTCTGTCATCATTTCATTATTCTGGAGTCTGATCTTGAGACCTTTGAGGTCAGCAACACAGTGAACAGGTGTTGTTGTATAGAAGTTTCTTGATCCGCCGTCATAGTAGCAAAGACCTACAAGACCTGAACCTGAAGCCTGAACCTGATCAAGGAATCCCTGTCCGATCGATGAATTGAGAACTGCCCACATGTGGTCACCATCTCTATAGAGGTAAGGAAGCTGGATTATGTTCAATGCAGGAACATATGAAGCAACAGGAGATGCAGAAACACGTGCGAATGCGATTGAACCCTGCTGAAGAGCTTCGATAGCCTCAGTTTCCTGGCCGTAAAGTGTTCCACCAGAGTAAACCTCAATCTTGATTCTTCCTTCTGTCTTCTCTTCGACTAAGCGAGCGAATTCCTGGTCAGCGAGTGTTGTAGGATAACCCTCTGCGTGAACTTCTGAAAGACGAAGTGTAACTGTCTTAGCTGCAGACTCACTGCCACCCTGAGCAAATACAGGAGCGACAATTGCTACGATAAGTAAAATAGCGATAAATGACTTCTTCATAAGTCTCCTCCATTTTTTTTGTTTAGCCATGAAAGTAAGATTAAATTCATGCCCTTATTTCTAAGTATATTTGCCACATATATGAATAAGAAGAAATAAAAGAGGACAAAACCGACATTCTGCAAGTAAATATACTAGTATATTAATTCTTAACTTTATACGATATAAAAAATTACCACCATATTACAAATCGACAAATCAGCACTGATATTTCAGGCAGACCGGAACAGCTTAACAACTTTAAAAATTAATAAACTTACAGAATACGTAATTTTATACTATATTATTCTGCTTAAAAACTCAAAAGAACAGGGCAATACTTTTTAAATAATAAAAAATAGGAAGTATTTCTTAAATGTATCACAAGATAAAATTTTACATTTGTAAAATCTTTCTAACATTAATGCGGGTACAAATAAAGACACACAGAGCTGAGAGTCAATACTATTCTTCCTTTTCAAACAGAAGTTGCTGAATCAGATTTAATACTGCTGAAATGTGACATCAATACATAAAAAAAAAGAGCCGGGATATAACCAGCTCCTAAGCGGCGGACGGGAATCGGACCCGCGTGACCCACCTTGGCAAGGTGGTGCGTAAC
>CAVHPV010000074.1:0-10892 GCA_963638045.1 Faecalibacterium sp. CAG:74
TTCGAGACCCACTTCTTTTCATTGTTATATCCCGGACTTGCGGTGGCTGCATATCGGTGACTGTTTGAAACAAACAGCTTCATTCTGTACTGAGTATTCGGGTCTTTATGGCGTGACATGGCTTACCTCTCATATATACTAAAAGTTTAGCATATATTAGAGAGTAAATCAACCCTTAATTCCTAAAATACTAAATACTTATTCGATTATATACTAAATTTTCATGCAAAACTCAGAGTCTCTGTGAATGAGGTAAAAGGTGAGGATCTGACTCCATGGTCATATCTCAGGAGAGAAATCAGGTAGAGCGGTCTACCGGGAATGGATTGATCTCTTCTTTGAAATTTCTGTAACTGTTGACAGCTTATCCATTTCAATTCTTCATTCAGAGTTCGCTGAGGTGCATCTTCAGAATTTCTGTTGCCAGTTTTCCTTCCCGCATTCATAATCCTCTGTATGGATTTCATTTTTACAGAGCACAGTTTCATGAGGAATGGGGAGAACAGAGAGTTTCCCCCGGAGAACTTTTATGAATATTGCTTCAGGGACATTGAAAAGAATGCCCCCCTGACAGAGCAATATATAAAGGAGATAGCCTCATTCTTCATAGATACTCTTCTCTCCAGTACGGGAATTGAATTGGAAAGGGGGAAAGTAGAGCCGGAATATGAAAAGGAGGAGCTGGAGAGACTTGTCAGCGAAGCTCCATATGCGGTGGGGCTGAGGTATGTTGACAGGAAATGGGTAAAACGGCAGCTTGATGTCCTTCTCGGATGCTACAGAAAGGAGATAAGCTCCTTCAATGGAAGTGTTGATATATACTTCAACCTCAAGAATGAAAAGCTCCTGTTTCCTTCCCGCATTTATTTTCATCTTGTCGAGGATAAGAATACAGATTATCCGTTTGCGTTCATGGCAACATATACAACAAAGGATGATGACGGTGCTGTCCATCATTATCCTCTCCGCTTTGCACTTACTGAGTACAAGGATGACCTGGAGAAACTCGCCCAGCTGATTGCGCCGGTAAGCAGACTCTCATCAAAGAGTGAGATTATTGCGGGGCTGATAAGGAGCGGGAGGATTTTCTATCCCGTAAGGTTCACAGAAGAGGAAGCTTATGACTTTCTTGTGCATTCTGCAGAGTTTGAAGAAGAGGGAATCGAGTGCAGAATTCCCAATTTCTGGCGTAAACGAGGTCGTTACTCCTCGCTTAATATCAGCGTCTCCTCCGGGGACATGGCAGCCGGGGCGGTTGTGGCAATCAGACCGGGAATGGTTTATGAGGGGGTGGCAATTACTCCTGATGAAGTCAAAAAACTACTCGAGCAGAAGGATGGTCTGGCTTTCCTCAAGGGAAGATGGGTTGCCCTTGACAGGAAGAAGCTTGAGGATCTTCTTGCTTCTTATGACACTTTCTCTTCAGATGATATCAGCGTATCGGACTTGATCAAGTATTCCTCGGGAATAAAGAAGAGCAGGTGCAGGATTAGCTTCTCCGACCGTAATTGGCTTGAGAACCTCTCCTTGTCCATCTCGGAGAATGTCCCGCTTCCTTCCTCTCTCAATGCCACACTCAGACCTTACCAGGAGGAGGGCTTCAGATATCTTTATGCCGTAGGCAAACTCGGCTTCGGTTTCTGCCTGGCAGACGATATGGGACTGGGTAAGACTGTTCAGGTGCTTGCTTATCTTGAGACACTCAAGGAAAGAGGTGAAGCCTCGAGGGTTCTTCTTGTACTCCCGTCATCTCTTTTGGGAAACTGGCAGAGTGAGATAGAGAAGTTTACTCCCTCCCTTGATTATTCCATCTATCACGGCTCCGGGAGAAAACTGGAAAAGAGCTACCTTGTGCTTACGACTTATGGTGTTGCCGGCAGGGATGAGGCTCTCCAGGAGGAAAAATGGGACCTTGTGCTTCTTGATGAGGCACAATACATAAAGAACAGCACAACCAAGATATATAAGGCCGTTTCGGGAATGAAGAGAAAGAATGCGATGATTCTCACCGGTACACCGGTTGAGAACAACCTTATGAACCTCTGGTCGCTGATGGATTATATCAACAGTGGTTTCCTCGGAAGCCGGACGGAATTCATGCGTTACCAGAAAGATATCGACATTGCATCCCTGACATCTCTCAGGAGGGCGATAAGCCCCTTCATCCTGAGACGTCTCAAGACAGACAAGTCCATCATCAAGGACCTTCCTGACAAGATTGAGACCAGCTTGACGGTAAATCTCACAAAAGAGCAGATTATTCTCTACAACAGTGTGGTTGACAGCCTTGAGAAGTCGCTGGAAGCAGAGGAGGGTAACTTTGAGAAAAAGGGCAGAGTACTTGCAGCGATAGCCAAATTGAAAGCTATATGCAACCATCCTGACCAGTACTCGGGAGAGAGTAATTACAGGGAGAGCGAAAGCGGTAAGTTCGAACTTTTGAAGGATATTGCATCAACAATACACTCAAACGGCGAAAAGGTGCTTGTCTTTACGCAATTCACAGAGATTATTCCCGCACTCGATTCTCTTCTTTCCTCAGTTTTCGGTAAGGGAGGACTCATCATTGACGGAAGTGTCTCTCCGAAGAGGCGTACATCGATTGTCAAGGCTTTCCAGAACGGAGAGAGTGACTACATGGTGTTGTCGCTGAGGGCTGCGGGAGTCGGACTCAACCTGACACGTGCAACGAATGTCATCCATTTCGACCGCTGGTGGAATCCCGCTGTCGAAAACCAGGCAACGGACAGAGCATACAGGATAGGTCAGAAGGAGAAGGTTATGGTATATAAGTTTATCTCGAAAGATACGATAGAGGAGAAGATAGACGCTCTCATAACAAAGAAGAAAGCACTTTCCGATTCCTTACTTTCTGATCTCGATAGTGATATCCTGTCAAAGCTTTCTGTTGAGGAACTTCTCTCAGCAATGAAGTTCTCGGGAGGTAAGAAATGAGTTACTATGGCTGGGGGTTCCACCATGCCCCGACACAGGCTGAACTTAAGGAAAAGGCAAAAAAGGCAACCAAGAAGGATTATCATCCGGTGGTTCTTACATCCCGTACCATATCATCATCCTGGTGGGGAAAGGCATGGTGTGATAATATCGACAGGTATGCTGATGCCTATAACAGACTCGACAGGGGAAAGAAGTATGTACGCTCTGATGCTGTTGTGGACCTTGTACTCTCTCCGGGGAGGGTTGATGCAAAAGTCGTGGGCTCAAGGAAGACCCCGTATGATATTACGATAACAATCGATCCTATCAGGAAGGACAGCTATGAGAGGATAGTCTCCGTAGCAGAAGGTAAGCTCAAGAGTATCAATGCCCTGGAGAAGGGAGAGTTCCCAAAGGAGTATCAGGAACTTTTCACAATGAAGGGAACCGGCCTTTTTCCCCAGCTGAATGAAATACACTTTAGCTGTTCCTGCCCTGATTCATCGAGAATTTGCAAGCATATTGCCGCCGTCCTCTATGCCATCGGCAGCCGGCTTGATGACAACCCTCTTCTTTTCTTCTCCCTCAGAGGAATAGATGCAAGTGAATTTGCAAATAAGCTTATAAAGAAGGAAGCGGCAAGGATATGGCAGAATGTGGACTCGAAAATCGAGAAAGAAAGATTGATCGATGACACAAAAGCCTCCCGTCTTTTCGGTTACGAGGTACCGCCTGACAGTCCAGATGAAGATGATATCAAGAGGGTGCTTGAGAGTATAAACAAATGACGGCCACCCCGGGGTGACCGCCTCGTCTTTCTCAATCCAAGTATGCACTTGGTGCCGGTTCGATGTTTTTATTCCATTCAATCCAATTGACGATGAAGAATGTAATCGTTCCGACAGCACAGCCGAATACAACCGGGAGAATTCCGAGATAGAAATCTCCTCCGGAGAGAATCTGCCAGAAGACAACGCCGATTGTTCCGGTGATGATTGAAATCTGGCCTGAGTGCTTTGTTGCCCTTGGAACGACAAGTCCCAGTCCGTATGCAGCAAACGGACCTGCACAACGAATTGCAAATGCAAATGTGTTCATAGTTACGATGTTGATGCCCAGAAGTGAAATAAGCATTGCAACTGTACAGCATATTACATTGCACCATCTTGTAACCCTGACTTCCTTCATACCGCTGAGGTCTCTCTTTGAATATGGCTTATAGAGGTCATTGATGATCATTGTCGACATACACAGGAGGTTGGAGTCGGCACTGCTCATAGTTGCGGAAATGATTGCTGCAGAGACAAGACCCGTGATGAAGTGCGGTGCGAATGTCTGTGTTACAGCCATCATTGCCTGGCCTGAAGCCGGGTTGCCGAGAGCATCTTTCATAGAGAGTGCGGCAAGACCCATGAGAGTCGGGAAGACTGCCATTGCTGCCATAAGGATGGCGGAGAGAATACTTGCCCTCACTGCTGTCTTTTCGTCCTTGGCTGACTCGAAGCGGCTGATCATCTCCGGCCCTGAGAGGAATGTGCAGAAGTAGTTGAAGATGTAACCGATGATTACGACCCATCCGATCTTCGTGAAGTCTGTCTGTCCTTCAGGAAGCTTTGATGCGATTGTCTCCCATCCTCCACATCCTTTTATGACAAACGGGGTTGCCACAGCCAGCCCTACAAGGATGATTATGAATTGCACAAGGTCGGAAACCTGGTCAGCAATCATTCCACCGAATGTTGTGTAGAGGATGATTACTGCACCTGCGATGATCATACACAGTCTTGTGTCGATACCTGTCAATACAGATACAACCGATCCTGAGGCTGCAACTTGGCTGGATGTGAGACAGAAGAGTGCGATGATGTTCAGAACTGCAGAGAATCCTGCACTGAACTTTCCGAATCTTCTTCCGATGACTTCCGGAATGGTTACCGCCATTGTCTTACGGATCTTTGGAGCGAAGTAAGCAAGAGGGATCATTGCAATCGATGCTGCAAGAACATACCATATGGCACTCATACCCCATGTTGTGTATGCCTTTCCTGCCAGTCCTGTTGTGCTTCCGCCTCCGATGTTGTTTGCAGAGAGTGAGAAAGCGACCATAAAGAGTCCCATTCTTCTTCCTGCCAGCATGTAGTCGTCTGCATCCTTGATCTTCAGCTTACCGACTATGAACCCGATCAGGAGCATACCCAGGAGGTAAGCGATTACGATGATGAGAGCATCTGTGTTTACTGCCATCTTTTTTTCTCCTTTGTTTTTGTTATATTTAAATTGTGAGGGAGAAAATCTAAATCAGCAACCAGAAAAAGTTAATTGTTATTATTGAATGAGTTAGCTCAGGAGCTTGAGGGTATTCCTGATGGCAAGGACCAGAAGTGAGAGTGCAAAGATAATATTCGCTCCTTTCCTGTGTGCCAGGTACACACGTTTCAATGCTTCTCCCATAATGCCCCACATAAGGCCAGTGAGGAAGCATATGAGGGGAATGAGAAGTGAGAGGAGGTATCCCGACAGGAAGGGATAGACATGGGGAAGGATGTATGAGGAGATTGCCGAGACACAGAGCATCATGACCTTCACATTTACAAGCTGCAACATAAAACCTTCCTTGAAGGAGCCTGATGACTCTGTTTCAGGAAGACTGTTTTTCCTGTACATCTTCCAGGAGAGAAAGAGTATGTAGATGATGCTGAGAACCTGGAGTACAGTTGTGAGTGACGGGATGATATCTTCAAGAAGTGAGATAAGGGTGTAGGAGACGGTTGTAATGAGGAAAATCCCCGTAAGCATTCCCCAATTGAGAGCTATGCCTTTCCTGAGCCCGTTTTCGGAGGCATTCTGGAGGCTGAGTATTGTATTGGGGCCCGGAGTTCCGGACATTGTTATGAGATATATGATGTAGTCCAGCATCTTACTTCACTAAGACTATATCTTTGCTTCTTTCGGCGCAAGGCATAAAGAAAATCAGGTTTACAACTTCACAGAAGAAGTGGAATGTGGGTAAAATCTCCCAAAGGAGAAAACAGTGGACGGAAATACTTTTGACTACAGCTTTTTTTACAGTGTTATCACGACGCTGGTGACGACAGTGGGCCTCTGGAATATATTCTTGAAATGCGGAGTCGACAAACGCTGGGCCTTGGTGCCGTTCTTCAGGTTATATAAACTTGCCGTATGTGCCCGTGCAGAAGAGCAGGGAAGAGGGCTTCTGATTTCACAGATTCTCCTGAATGTGACACAATACTCATATATAGTGCTGAGGGCCTTGCAACAGAAGAGTGAGGATGTGATTGATGTCTATGCATATGTGCACCTTGCCTTGCTCATCACATTCGGGGTTGCAGAATTAGTTTATTCAATCAGGGTATACCGGTCTCTCTGCGACACTTTCGGAAGGAGCAGGTGGTGGACTCTGCTGTGGCTGGGCTTTGAGGCTCTGCCGTCTATTCTCTGGGGAATCGGAAAACAGTTCCAGCCGGTCGGGGAGGAAGATGAATCATCAGAAGCTGTGGCAGATGAGATATCCGGATTGAATTTGAAGAGTGCCGAAGGTGTCCTTTCTGTTGACATACGTTCTCGTACAGTAAGGGACTTCTTCAAAAAGAAAGAGCTTTTAAAGGATATAAGTCTTACAATCAAGCCAGGGACGATGGTGCTGCTGCTTGGAGGCTCAGGGGCAGGAAAGACCACATTCGTCAATGCCTTGACGGGTTATGAAAAGGCTGATGCCACTGTCACACTCGGTAAGAAAGATGTATACAAGGACTTCTCATCTGTTATGTATGATATAGGATTTGTGCCACAGGTTGATCTTATCCGTTATAACGATACTGTTTATAACACGATTAAGGACGGTGCCTTATTGAAACTTCCGAAGGAGATAACAGAGGAGGGGAGAGAGGAGAAGATCAATAATGCTCTTGAGATTTTCGGCCTCAGGTCTGTTCAGAAAAATCTTGTATCCAAGCTCTCCGGAGGGCAGAAGAAGAGGACGAGCATCGCTCTTGAGTTCGTCGCGGATCCCTCTCTCTTTATTCTTGATGAGCCAGATTCCGGTCTTGACGGTGTTCTTGCAAGAGACCTTATGGAGAGACTTCATGCCATATCAAGGAAGGGTAAGATAGTTATTGTCATAACACATTCTCCTGACAGGGTTATTGACCTCTTCGATGAGGTGATAATCCTAGCCAAGGATGAGAACAGAGTCGGACGTCTTGTCTTCAACGGGAAGGTTGACGATGCAAAGAGCTTCTTCGCCCGTGATACCATGGAGGACATCATAAAGATGATCAATCGCCGTGATGAGGGTGGAGAGGGTATGAGCGACGAGCTTATAAAGAAATTTGCGGAGGTGAGAAATGAAAAGTGCTAAGCTTACTTTCAGAAAAACATTCAGCCAGATTCCGATTTACCTCGGAAAATTCTTCAGGATGTTCATTTATCTTGATGACTGGAAGGTCCTCCCGATGTCTGCACTTATTGCAGCCCTTGTCTCATTTGTAATAAAGGGAACTATGCTCAAGACTATGGAAGGCACAATGAAGGGCTCTCTTGCACTTTCCTGTATCTGTATTTGGAACGGTTTCTTCAATTCCATACAGGTGGTGTGCCGTGAACGTGATATCGTAAAGCGTGAGCATCGTTCGGGAATGAAAATAGGGGCATATATCATGTCCCACATGATCTATCAGGCTACACTTTGCATGGCTCAGGCTGTTGTGACAGTAATGGTGTGCAGGGTCTCCGGGATAAAGTTCCCGCACTCTGGTGTTGTTACTCCTCTCTTTTTTACTGACCTTACGATTACATTCTTCCTGATCACATATGCTTCTGACATCATGTCGCTCTGGATAAGCTGCATAGCAAAGACAACGACTGCCGCCATGACAATCATGCCATTCGTACTTATCTTCGAGCTTCTGTTCTCTGGAGCCGTCTTCACTCTTGAGGGAGTCAGTCAGACACTCTCCCTTCTCACAATAGCAAGGTGGGGAATGTGTGCGCTCTGTGCAATAAGTGGTTATAACTCACTGAAGATGGTTACCGTGTGGAATATGCTTGTGAAGTTTCAGAATGTGGAATACGAGGGAACGACTCCACTTAAGAACATTGTCGAGACAATCGAGTCAGAACCCGGCGGTGTTGAGGCATTCCAGTACAAGACTGGAGAACTCAGTCCCAATGCTGAATATGTGTCCACCCCGGAGAATGTCGGGATGTGCTGGCTGGCACTCATCTTCTTTGTTGTGCTCTTTGCCATTCTTGCTGTTCTTTTCCTGAGACGGATTGACAGGGATAAAAGGTAAGTCAGTTCATCACTTTTACAAGCTTTCCCTTTCCTATAAGGGGTGTTGTATTTGTGTAGTTGTACCTCTCGGACCTGCTGTCACTGATCGTGGTTGCCAGACGGATATAGCCTCGGGCTTTTGTTGCACCGATTATTCCATATCTGCCGGCAATATAACCGTAGAGGTCGATGTTGTCTGTTGTGATGACATTATTCTCGTTGAAAGTTTTCTCTTCGGAGTATCCGATGATGTTGGTTATGGAGTGGAAACCTATTCTGATTGATGTTCTGGTATTCGTGAGCCTGACTTTGAACCCCGTATCGATGTCGGAGGAGAGGATAATGAAGAAAGACGATGTGTAATCCCCGTTATTTGCAAACTTATGGGAAAACTCGGTGGATGTTGTCAACCCGAAGCCCGCGTAGACAAATGCATCCTCACCCATTGTTCTCCTGTAAGCGGGGCCGATGCTGAAGAGAAATTTCCACTTTGTCGAGCTGACGGATGATTTTTTTGCGTTGGAAGTTTCTTCGAGAAGTGCAGATGTATCTATTTCAATTGGTGAGATCGACGCATCCTCTTCCATTTCCCCGGAGTCTGAGGTGCCGGAAGAGGGAAGGACGTAGGGAATTACATTGAATGTCTCTTCAATCGGTGCTATGGTTGGGTCGGTGGTTGTCGGGGAGGGAAGTGTCTCTATCGGTGGTGTATATGTACTGCTTTCCTCTGGTGTCTCTGTTGTTTTTGAGATTGAAGCAAATAAGGCATCCTTTAATTTGACAAGAGTTGCCAGCGGTGTCTGCATGCCGATTCTGAGATAGATTCCTCTTTCCGACTCGGTTCCTATGAAGCCGTAACCTGTCACATCTATGCCTACGTCATCCGAGTTGAATGCAGTAAGTGTTTCATCGCTTGTATTGTAGAATGTAAAGTCATATCTGGGGAAGTCTCCTGCAAAGAGTGCAAGAGTGAACAGCATTGCGACCTGGAAGAGGAGAAATTTTTTCACTCGCACAGTATATGGAAAGTGCTTTCCTTGAGGAAGTGTAATGTGAAAAGAAAAAGATAAAACACAATATCAACAAAAAAAAACCTCTTCAATAGAGAAGAGGAAAGTCGGGATGAATGGACTCGAACCATCGATATCCTGCTCCCAAAGCAGGCGCCATAGCCGCTAGGCGACATCCCGAAACACTAGAGGAGTATAGGTGAAACAAGGCCAGGAGGTCAATAAGCGGGCACAAAAAATAAAAATGAGAGTTTTTTTGGAAAAATCATGACATATTCAGGAAAAATCCCGTTTTAATTAATATGTGTAAAAAAATCGTACTCAGAGGGAAAACAGAAGCGGTGATACCGGACAGAAGTCTGGACTATGTTTATGAGGAGATTATGCCCACTGATGCCATTCCTGTGTGTGATATCTTGATTTTACCGAGAGATAATCTTTTCAGCATTGTAGAGGCTGTTGTCTCAATGCGTGCTGCTAATCCGATAGGCCGTATTGTCCTGGAGCACGGACCATACCGGGAGAATCTGATGTTTGCACTGTTTCCGTTTGTGGAGTTTCTCAGGGAAGGAAGAATCTTTCTCTCCTCTGTCTACTCGGGAGAAGGTACATACCGGCATGATTACCTTGTCAGGGCCCTCTCCGGACGGGAGACGAAACTTCTTGAGCCTTTGAGCTACGGCATGAGTGACAAGGAGATATCTCTCCTATTGGGAATAAGCCAGAGGACAGTGGTGCGCACCAAGCAAAGGCTGATTGAGAAGACCGGTCTTATTTCCTCGGGACAGCTCTCCATATTCAGTGCTGCCAGGAACTGGATAAGTGAGAAGGAGGATGCTGTAAAGAAATCAAATAAGGGAGTACAATCAACCAGTCATGAGAGAGAAAGAGCAAAAAATATACAGACTTCTTGATGAAAACTCGCCTGAGGACATCTTCTTCCTTCAATATACTGATCCTGTCAGATTTCTTATCACAGTTATTCTCTCTGCTTCGAGTACAGACAGGGCGGCAGAGGCGAGTGCAGAGCGTCTCTATGGGAGATTCCCATCTATTGAAGATATCTTCAATGCTGAGGACGGCGAGATAGAGACTCTCGTACGTTCTTCCGGCCTGGCTGGGGAGAAGAGTCGGACAATAAAGAGGGTTGCCGAGTATGTATGTAATAACGGGATACCCCATACACGCGATGAGCTTCTCTCTATAAAGGGAATCGGGGAGAAGACCGCATCCTGCTTCTTGCAACATGTATACGGGGAGCCGAATATCGTTGTCGATACACACTTCGAGCGTGTCAGCTACCGTTTGGGACTATCGAGCTCCCACAACAGAGTCAGAACAATGAAGGAAGTGAAGCTTCTTTTTGATGAGAATATGTGGAACCGCCTCTCTGATACCGTCAATCTTTTGGGGCGCACAATATGCCGTCCCAAACCCACATGTGAGTGTTGCTTCATGAAAGAAAGTTGCATAAAAAGGGTGTAATGGCTTTACAAAGTTTTCCTCTTTGGGGTATAGTCAACAATTGTTACGACGGCGTATCTTTGCCCATGCTCCGGCTTTGATGCCGACAAAGGTTCCGTCGGGTAATTGAGCAATATTATTTAAGGTGGATATTAGTCATGGCTAGAAGATGTGATATTTGTGGAAAA
>CAVHPV010000075.1:0-10262 GCA_963638045.1 Faecalibacterium sp. CAG:74
CCGGAAAGAGTATATCCTCCCCGAGTATGATTGAATACAAGAAGATGTACGAAGGTGAAACGCCGTTAGTAATAAGGTATTCGCTGAAGAATCTTACGCTTGATGGTAATGTGCTGAATATTCCTTTATTCATGATAGATCAGACAAAACGTCTTATAACCTTGGCAGAGTCGGAATTGATGTAGAAAGAGAATCAACAACCCATGGATCAAGACCCGGGGTATGAGAGGCGAAACAGCTCATGCCCTTGTTGATTAGCCTCAGCAGGGAGGCGTTGTAAAAACAAATCCTCATGGGCAACGAATGCTCATTGTACGTTATTGAAGAATCAGGTACCGATAGATGTTGTCCTAGTTTGTTGCTCTACGGTCCATGTTTAAAGAGTATCATGGGTAGGAACAGTGATGCGGATTCATAAATCTCTTGTAACTTTGGCGAATAAGGACGACGGAGATCAAGACTCCGTGACGGCAGGAGAAGCCGGCCTCCATTTAAGGTGGCGGTGGTTCCCATTTCAAAGAGTGGAGAAGGAGCCTGGTACATTACAATCAGTTTTTTTTTCTCAAAGAAGGTGATGCCTAAGACAAGCTCAAGCGTCGCCTTTTTTTAGTCTTCCTTCCATTAATACATAGAGCTGGGTGGAGAAAGAACTCTCGGTCATCAAGTACATCCCCCTTTGCAATTGTCCGGTAGGCAATGAGATTCTCTATGCTGGTGATATAGCGGTTATATACAAATTGATATGATAATACCCCGGTTTCCCGGGGTAAGTGTCATTCCATGATTCCTGTCAGGTAGGCTATTGTGTATGCTGCCTGGCTTAGGGTTATCTTCTCCTGGATGATGGTCATCTTCTCTGTGAGAACTTCAATCTCCTGAGAGAGGACATCCGTTTTCGAGATAGCCCCAGCATCATATTGGCGCTGGAGGAGCTCCAGTCTTTCTTCAGCCTCTTCAAGCTTGAGAGCATAGTAGTCAAGCTTTGTCAGGCTCAGCTCTATCTGGGAAAGATTCGTCTCCGCTGCGGTTGTCAATTCATTCACGGCATTGTCGTAGTCCGCAATTGTTCCCTGAACCTCGCTTTCTGCATACTTCACGGCATTCAGCTTCTTTCCTCCGTCCCATACTGTCGTGCTGATGGCAAATGTCAGATATAGACCGTAGTCATTCGCCCTGTACCAGTTTCTCTCAATAAGAGGAAAGGCCGATCCGCCATAGGTCAAAGACACCTGGAGGGCGAAGTCAGGCTTCCAATAGAGGGACGCATCAGCAATTTCTTTCTTGAGCTCGTAGGCCTTTGTCTGACTTTTGAGCATACTGACCGTTGCACTGTCAGAGCGTGTGGTGAGGGCAAGGACATCCTCCCTGGAAAGGGAAGCAAGAGCCATAATTTCTTCCTCATTTACATCGTACTCTACATTCCCGCTTTCAAGGTCATCAATTGACGATATTGTCTGAAGACTCTTGATGTTGTCCGTATACTCTTTCTTGAGTTCCTGCTTTTTAACATCTATCTCCAGAGCCGAAATCTTTGCCTTTGTAACATCTTCTTTCAAAAGCATACCATTCTCGTAGGCGTTCTCACTCATTGAAACAAGTTCATCGGCTTTTGTCTTTGTCTCGTCAATTAAGTTGAAGAGCTCATCCATATAACAAAGGGCTGTGAGTCTTGTCTTGAGTTCAACTGAGAGCTTATCGGCTTCGTCTTCGATAGCCAGAGCACGGATGGAAGCAACTTCACTGTAGAGCTCTACAGACTTCGGAATCTTACCCCAGGTATAGAGTGGCTGGGTCATGGTGAGGCCCGCATTGTAATAAATGTCTTTCATTCCCTTATAAAGGGTAACATATTCCCCGCTTGCGGCACCCGGGATTGTAACCCCGAGCTGGCTCGAGAGTTCATCCACACTGATCGATGTCTTTCCGATAGGAGGATTCGGCATATATGTTGTGGTGAGAAGGAGCTCGATGGTGGGCTGGTAGTTGGCCTTCGCGTCCTTTACGTCGAGGAGGGACTGGTTATAGACTTCGGTTGCCTTTCTCAGCTCCGCGTTCCCGCTCTCCATACTTGCCTTCAGCTTCTCGAATGTGTAGGAGGATGTCTCCTTGCTCGCCACTTCCTCTGCGAAGAGGGGAGAGAGAAGGATAAGAGATGAAAGGATAATAAGTAATATCTTTCTCATATTTTACTTCACCAACCTCACGATCCAGTCACCGGGGCAGCTTTATAAAGCATAACAGTAAAATCTGTCGTGGTGCTGTAAT
Organism: Faecalibacterium sp. CAG:74; assembly: GCA_963638045.1. GTDB lineage: Bacteria > Spirochaetota > Spirochaetia > Sphaerochaetales > Sphaerochaetaceae > Ornithospirochaeta. The sequence goes on from CAVHPV010000075.1 coordinate 2,266, forward strand.
ACTGCAGGGCAAAAGTCGGTTTTTCCACCTCTTTGTTGGTATTCCTAAGTTTATACTTTACGGTCAGCGTCTCGGCAGTCCCCTTATAACTCAGAGCAGCTGAGCTGGCAGTCGACTCATCCCCATATGCCAGCTTCAACTTGATCCCACTTCCAAGCCCGGTGAAGTAGCCGTAATCAATTACCGGTTCACTGGATGAAGTGTCGGAAATAACCTTAGCGGTCCTGACTTTATTATCATTCACGGCGGTAGTTTCAGATTCCTTGTAAAGATAGAGCTCATCACCATAGTCACAGGTATAGCCGTAGCCTGTTGCTTTTGTGTAGGTCTTCGGCGAGGTATCCGTAATATTTGCATCACCTGGCGTAATCAGGTAGCCCGAAATGCCACTTGCAGGGAGGGTGATGTAATTCTTTCTGAAGTAGACTTTCTGAGTTACACTGTCGAGGGCATTCTTGTCGCTGTCAACAAGGGCAACTGTGATGGCTGAACTCATCTTTCTGGCATCATCCTTGCTTGTTGTCCATGTCCACTTCGGGTCGTCTGTGTCGTGATCCTTGAAGTCATAGAGCTTTAGAGTAGGGGCATAGGCCTTGCCGTTAACTGTCTTACGATATTTCACATTGATAGTGTAGGTGCTTGATGCAGCTGTGGTGGTGACTGTGCTGGATTTGTCCTCCTCTCCGTTGTTGTATGACCACTTGAAATCTATTTGGTCTGTGACGGATGAAGAAGCGTTAGTTGAGCTACCGTCTATCAGGGACACTGTCACGGAGACTGTCTGCCACTTGCTTGTGAGGTAGACGTTCGTGTTCTTGTATTCAGCTGCATCCTCATCGTAGGTGCAATCGATTGTGGTGATGGTGGAATCGGTCAGCCTCCAGTCACTTCCTGTCTGGATATCATAGATAGTGACATCAGGAACGGCATACTTCTGAGTCTTTCCGTCCTTATCGACGTAGGTCTCCTTGTACTTGATGGTGATTGTTGCCTGGCCGTTTGCGAATGAGTCAACTGTAGCTGTCACATTTTGGTTGTCGCCATCATAGTAATCCTTGTATTTATATCTGAAGGAGATTCCGCTTGTGTTCGTGATTCCGGAATCGGTTCCTGTGGAGTTGGACGAACTCTCATCACTGTCCTTAAGTTTGATGACCAACGTCTTTGTGACTGTCACCTTGTCCATATAGACAATGCCGAAGTTGTTCGACTTGTCGGACTGAATTGTACGTCCCGGAACCTTCACAAGGCCGTAGTCCTTGCTGAAGGCAAGAAGGTAGATAGTCTTGCAATCAGCATCCTTCCCATAGACAGGACTTGTTGTATACCACCTGAGATTTGCAATCGAGAATGAGCCGTCGGCAGCTGTCTTTGCTGACGGGACTGTGGTGTCTGTGAACTCGCTCTTTCCGTCCCAGGAGTCATACTTCGCCGTCCAGTCGGCTTCATTGTCATAGGCATAGACCATCACGTCCGCAATGCCTCCCGAGGAAGAAGATGATGTCTCTCTCACGCTCCTGTCTTTCACTGTTCCGCTTATAGCGGAATCGAAGACAGCCGAGCATGCTGTCAGCATCAATAGTATTGCAAGTACTAATGAGGAAAGTTTAATTATTCTTTTCATCTGATATATTCTCCTTGGCTCCCAAAGCCGTCTGTTTATTTATTTTTTTGTAAGCTCTCTTAAGCTTCCATTTTTCAAGAAGGTAGTAGTAGATAGGCATCATATAGAGGGTGAGGATAGTCGATGTGGCGAGTCCTCCCATGATAACCTGTCCCAACGGGGCGTAAATCTCTGCTCCCTCTCCCTTTGCAACTGCCATAGGAATGACTCCCAGGACAGTCGTCAAGGTTGTCATAAGGATGGCCCTGAGTCTCGATGCTGTACCTTCAGCTGTCTCCTTGTCCAGGATTTCCTGTTCTTCCTCAATCGAGAGAAGTCCCAGTGTTTCGGTATACTCATCGAAGTAGATCCCTCTTTCTTTGAGGAGAGCCTCTCTGTCCTGGCGACGAGCCAGGTTAGCGTAGTCCGCTATGACTATGCCGTTGTTCACGAGCATACCGACAAGCGATACGATTCCCAGGATAGAGACGATGCTCATCGAGGAATTGAATATCGTCAACGCCAGCACGGCCCCGATAATACAGAACGGGAAGAGCAACAGGATCAGGAATGGCTGGTCAAATCTCTCGAATACGGCAACCATGACAAGGTAAACAAGGAAGATTGCAACAAGGAGTGCCTCCAACAGAGGAGTCAGGGAGCTCTCAACGAGGTCTCCCAACCCGCTTGTCTTCGTCGAGACGCTACTGTCAAGCGGATTCTCGGCAAGGTAAGCATTTATCTTCTTCGTAACACCGTCTGTACTCTCTGTTGTGAGGGTAGCCGAGATCGAGAGGGAGTTAGCTCTGTTGTCATGGTTGATCTGGCTCAGACTTTCGTCCAGTGTGAGGGTCGTAACGTTTCCAAGCGGAATCGTTGCTCCGGCGAGGGACGTGATCTGAATGTCATTCAACCTGTCCTCTGTAAGGCTCTCGTCCTGGACATCACTGTAAAGATGAATATCATACCTGGAGTCTGTCGAGTCATCCGTATACTTTCCAATGTCTGTTCCATAGAAGAGGATGGCTGCAGTCAAACCTGCCTCCTGGGCCGGGACTCCGAGACTTGTCAGATAATCATAAGTTCCGTTGATGACAGCTGTCTTCGTGTCGTTTGTAGCATTGATAGACACTGTCATAACCTCCGGATATGTCAGAAGCTCTGCCTCGATTCTCTCTGCCTCGCTGTAGAGTACATCGCTGTCCTCCCCGATTAGTGTCAGACCGTAACCGCCTCCATTCGATACGAGGTTGATAAGTCTGTCAAAGCCTCCGTTTGTAACGCTGACTGTTGCATCCGGAACCTGGCTTGAAAGTGCCTCCTGGAGCTCGCGCATGATGACATGGATGTCACGATCCCTGTCCTTGACGGGAACCAGGACTGCGTGCATTGCACCTTCATTTTTCTTTGCCTGGCTGACAGCTCCCATGTCCTTACCAGAATATACGACATCGGTCTTGAGCTCCGGTGTCATGTCGATGACAATGCTTTCTATCTTATTCATTGCCTTCTGGGTGTCTTCAAGGGAGTATGTCTCCGGGAATGACACACTTATATAGAAGTCTCCGTTGTCTGTGGAGGGGATGAACGAGAATTGCATGTTCGGGAGGATGTAGATGCTGAGCGCAAGTACCAGGACTCCCGCAAGCAGCATGAATGGGGTATGACGCTCTGTAAAGTAGAGACTCCGCGCATACTGCTTCTCGACAACACCGAGTCCACGGACAATGAAGTTTTCTCTCTTCGGCTTACGCTTGTCATCGTCTTCCTTGAGAAGTTTCTTCATGAGAAAAGGAATATAGATGATGGCAACCACGAGAGAAGCTGTGAGACTCATCATGAACGTCACAGAGACATCTTTGAGGATCTGCCCCACAAGTCCGCTCATCATGGCTATCGGGAGGAATACGACAATAGTTGTCAACCCTGATCCCATAACGGATCCTATGACATCGTCAGTTCCTCTGAATATAGACTCATTGACGGAGTAGAGAGCCTTTCCGTTCTCATCCGTCGCCTGGTAGAATCTGTAAACCTGGTCAAGTACCAGGATTGCGGCTCCGACTATGTTACCCAATGCGACAACGATACCCGAAAGGGAGAGAAGGTTCACAGTGATCCCCATCAGCTTCATGCCTATGAAGGTGAAGAAGATAGAGAGAGGAATACTGAGGCCGATGATGATTGTAGCCTTCCAGTCAGAGAGGAATATGAAAATGACGATGACGCCGATAATGATGCCCATAACACCTGACTCGATGACAGTCGAGAGAGACGAGTTGACAAGTGTTGAGTCATCACTGACCATGCTGAACTTCAACGCTCCACCGCTCTTTTCCTCTTCTTCTGCAAGGATGGTTTTAATCTTGTTAGTTATTTCGATTGTGTTGCCGTCACTTCGTTTACAGATGTCTACGGAGATAACTTCCTTGCCGTTCTTTGTCACAAGGTAGTCTCCTGCCTTGTAGTCGAGAGTGATATCTGCAACATCTCCCAGCCGCACCATTCCTCCGTCAAGTGAGTAGCCAACGGGAAGTGCGGCTATTTCATCGAGCGATGAGAATTTTGAGTCGAACTTTGCATCAATCTCAGTTCCGGCATATGAGACGGAGTCGAGAGGAATCGAGTAGTTGTTGTAGGAGAGCATCTGGTAGACTGCAAGCGGGCTGATTCCACGGCTCACTAGTTCGTCCATCTTCAGCTTCACATCAACAGTCGCTGTCTTGGCACCATTTACCGTTATGGTAGAAACGCCCGATATCTGCGAGAGCTGGGGCTTTATCTCATCCTCTATATACTCCCCGATGGCGTTGATATCGTCTCCATCCGTCTCGACGACGAAGGAGGCAATCGGAAGCATTGAGGTTCCTCCCACGAGCGCATAAGGACGCCCCGAGATACCTGATGGAAGGTCGTCGATGAGGTCATCAATACGGTTTCTGACTTCGTCAATCTCATCGTACGGGTCAATGCCGTCCTGGTAGGTGATTGCGACAATGGAGGCACTGTTTATGCTCTGGCTCGTCATACTCTTGAAGTTCGGGAGTGTGACAAAGTCATCTTCGAGGATATCTGTTACAGTCTCCTCGATATCTTGGCTAGAAGCACCCGGGTAGATGGTCAGAACATATACCATCGGGTTTGAAATGTCCGGGAGGAATTCTGTGTTTGTGTCGCTGACAGCCATCAGGCCGAACACTCCCAGTGCAAGGAGTGTCATGGCTATGATGACAGGATGCGCGACAGGATAACGGGTAAGTTTCATATCAGTTGCCCTCTACGATATTCACAGCCTGTCCGGAGAAGAGCGAACTCTGTCCGGAGATGATGAAATCCTTGTTCTCATACCCTTCGGGAAGAAGGACATAGTCATCGTTCATGAATGCATCAGAAAGGTCCACATAGGCAGCAGTTTCTGTCTCTTTGTCCACATAGTAAGCAGATCCGTCAAGTTTCAGGACCTTTCTCTCTATTGTGTATCCTTCTCTCTCCTCGATATTGATGCTGACTTTGACATACATGCCGGGTCTGAACTCGGACGGGTCATCGAGTTTGAGGTAGAGCTTGAAGTTCCTGCTTGAGGAGTCGATATATGGGGAGACAGCCTTGATTGAGGCTGTGGTTGATGCTTTTTCTGTATATTGCCCCGAAGGCTTTGTCACAGTGATTGTGAGTGACGATGTGTCTCCTGTGAAGAGAGAGTAGTATTTCTCCCCGAGATTGAGATTTACGACAAGGTCTGTGATATCTGCAATGAGGGCAATCGGAGTGCCTTTGACAGCTGTGCTTCCCTTGCTTGAGATAGTCTTGAGGACTGTTCCCGATGCATGTGCCTTTACATCTGTGTAAGAGAGTTGAAGCTCAGCCAGTTCAAGCTGTGCCTTGCATGCATCTCTCTGGGCCTTAACTGTATCGTATTCCTGCTGGGAGACTGATGCAGAGGTATAGAGTTTCTCAACTCTTTCAAATGAGCTTTCATAGGCGAGGTATGCAGCCTGAGCCTGTTCGAGCTGCAGCCTGTAGGGTTCTGGATCTATTTTTGCAATGATATCTCCATCATTAACCCAGTCACCCTCCTGAACATAATACTCAAGGATAGTCCCTTCGACATAAGGTGTGACAGGGATTGTCGAATCTGCACTGACATTGCTTGAAAGTGTAATGATCTTCTTTACTGTCCTGACCTTTGCTTCTGTCACCTCGACAGGGGTGGTCGGTCTGTTGTAGACAGTCTCTGTCCTTGTTGAATAGAACCACTTCAGAAGGAAGAAGAGTCCGACGAAGACCACAATTAAAATCAAATACATGAGTAAAGTCTTGGATTTGCTTGTTTTCTTACTTTTCATATATCCTCACTGATAACTGCTCTGAAATATACTGAATAAAATTAAATAATCAATATCAAAAATACACAAAACAGAAAAAAGCGTAAAATTCAACAAATGTACAAATAAATGATTTACTTTATATAAGTATTTATATTATAATAAATAAGTCAGTGGGACTTAAAAAAATATCATTAAATAATAAAACAACATGTGTATATTTCTCCAACACCAGTTGCTTTTTTTGTGAAAAAGTTTATAACTACCGTTATGGAAAAGAAGACCAACAAGAATGGACTCAGGTCACGAAAGCTCATAAGGCAGGCTCTCCTGACACTTTTAAAGACAAAAAACCCGAATGACATCACAATCAAGGACATTGTGGATGAAGCCAACATAAACAGGGCAACCTTCTATGCCCATTACTCCTGTCTGAGGGATCTTTCAGAGGAAATAGAGAATGAGGTTATAGAAAAGCTCATGGCCATATTGAGGGATTTTAAGGCAGACAACTTCTTTTCCAACCCATCCCCGTTGCTCCTTCAGGTTAGTATCATCCTCAACGAGGATATAGAGACATATCGGACACTCATAAAAACACCGGGAAGCAACCTTTTTCTTGAGAAGTTGATGAGTCTCTTCATTGACTACCTGGAGAAGGATCAGTCCATCCCGGAGGAAGTGAGGGCCTCCAAGTCATTCAGGCTCAGGGCAAGCTATTTTGCAGGAGGGCTTACTACCCTCTATCAAGAATGGTTCAAGGGTAACCTCGATTGCACCCTTTTCGATATTCCGCTTGAGGTTAGCAAAATGTTCTCCTCAAACTCCCATATGCCGATTATCAACAACCCGTGCTGAGCAGGAAACTATCAGTCATCCGGCGTCAAATGCTTCTGGCTGTTATATCCACCATAAACAACTAAAGGTCTAATTGACTATTGGTGAAAAGAAAAAAAACGTTGTAACATGTTTCCATGAAAAGAATAGTGGTATCTAATCCATCATTTGAGGAAATCAGGAGTAAAGATTGTATTTATGTCGACAAGACCGAATACATTTACAATCTTATAAATGACAGGGTGAATTACTTCTACTTTCTCTCTCGTCCCCGCCACTTCGGTAAGACTCTCACAGTCGACACACTTGAACAGATTTTCAATGGAAAGAGAGAACTCTTCAAAGGTCTCTACATTGACAGTACGGACTATGACTGGAAGGAATACCCTGTTATTCATACAGATTTCGGTAAATGTTAGAAGCCTACCGCTCTCGAGCTGAAGGGATGGCTGACCAGGACAATCATAAAAATAGGGGAAAACTATAGTATCAAATTGGATGCTTCATCCGGCTATGATGAGAGTCTGGATGAACTTATTAAACAGCTGTCAAACAGGAATAAAGCCGTCATTCTTATAGACGAATACGACAAGCTGCTTTCAAGCAATATCTATAATCCGGAAGTCGAGGCGATAAGGGACGTCCTCAAAGGTTTCTTTGAAGTAATTAAAGCATCATACAATCATCTTAGGTTCGTCTTTATTACCGGTGTAACGAAGTATGCCAAATTGAGTGTATTCTCATCAATGAACAATCTCATCGATATAACGATGGATGGGCTTTTTTCCACAATGTTCGGTTTCACTCAAGAAGAGATCGAGAGATACTTTGACGACTATATTCAAGAGGATGGCAATGCATCAGAAATGACGAGAGAGGAATACCTGGAGAAACTTAAGGCCAAGTATGACGCTTACCTTTGAAAGAAGATCTGAGATATCTCAATCAAGGCACAGATACTCTCGATAATCTATTGGTGAAGAGAAGAAAATCGTTGTAACATATGTGTATGAAGAAAATAACTGTAAACAGAAGTTCATTTGAAAGTCTCCGCTCTTTGGATTGTATTTATGTCGATAAGACGGAGTACATATATAACCTTGTAAAGGATGAGTCTTCCAGCTATTACTTCATCTCCCGTCCCCGCCGCTACGGCAAAAGTCTGATGTGCTCAACACTTCACGCTCTTTTCGATGGTAAGAGAGAGCTTTTCAAAGGTTTATATATAGATA
>CAVHPV010000076.1:0-10031 GCA_963638045.1 Faecalibacterium sp. CAG:74
ATGAGGGAAATCCAGCTTTAAATGAGGGAAATCCAGCTTTAAATGAGGGAAATCCGGCTTCAAATGAGGGAAATCCGGCTTCAAATGAGGGAAATCAATCAGATGCAGAAGAACAACTTGGGATGGACCTTAAAACGACAGAGGCAAAAGTATTTCTTGCCATAAAGGAAAATAACAGTTTGTCAATCAGGGAGGTTTCCAAAGAGCTTGGACTGTCTCATGCAACAGTGGAGAGAGCACTGAAAGCATTAAAGGAAGCGGGATATCTGAAGCGTACCGGCTCTACAAGAGGAGTCTGGTCTATTCTCAAGTGAAAAGGCGGGATTTCTCCCGCCCAGATATTGTTTTCCCTTCAGCTTACAGCTCTACGACAGAGGTAATCACACCGCCATCAACTGTAACCATGACAATTCTCTCATCAGCCACATTACTAAGGTCCCATGGCCTTACGTAAGTGAATGTAATTGTGCTTATGCCATCACAGACAGCCTCGAAAGAAGCATTCCACTCTCCGGGAACTCCGATCATCCCGTTATATACAGGGGCAACATACTCCTCATCTGTGAGGACAATGCTGATACCGTCAACAGACACTACCCATTCGTAGCCTGTCGAAGAATTCTCTTCAAGGCTCACATACATGGTTGATGAGTCACTCCTCAGCCATGACCAGTCGGTATATGAAGGTGTCACACCCCCGTCAACTGTCACAATCGATATACACGATACAAGAAGTACCAGAGAAAGCAGGACTATGGGGATTATCTTCCTCATAAAACCTCCTTGACATCCATAACCTCAATTGCATAAGGCTTAACGATGCTGATCAACTCACTTGCAGTCACATGAGCTACCTTGATGTAGATATACCTGTTACCTGGTTCAGTACCGGCAAAGCAGGAACAAGTTACAAGATCAAGCTGCTTCTCGCTGATTTTCCCCATAATCTCTGCAAGTATCCCCTTCCTGTCCTGCACGAGGAAAGTAAGTGTAGTGCCACTTACTCTTGCCCCAAATGATTCGACAAGCATCTTGAAGAGATCTGACTTGCTGACAATGCCGACAAGCTTCCCCTCCTCAAGAACAGGAAGACACGACAGGTCCTGGTCAATCATCAGCATGGCAGCATCTTCAACTGTAGTATCCTTGCTGATTGTCACAGGGTTACGTGACATTATCTTTTTTACAGTAAGCTTTGCAAGAAGATAGTTGGTCTCAAATGCACTGAGAGTACTTGCCGGGCTCGGTGCAGCCTTCAGAATATCCTTTTCAGATATGACACCGACCAGTATTCCGTTTTTATCGAGGACAGGGAGACGGTGGACGTGTTCCTTCTTCATCAGATCAGCAGCATCCTGAATTGACATATCGGGAGCGCAGGTGACGGGATTCTTGGTCATTCTTCTTTCAATAATCATAATTCAACTCCTCAATCATTCTAAGTCAATAGATAAATAAAACGCAAATATAATTATTCACCAAGATAAGCCTCTCTCACCTTTGAATTGGTAAGAAGAGCCTTTGAGTCATCATGAAGGACAACAACTCCATTTTCCATGACATATCCATCGTTGCTGCTCTTGAGTGCGAGTCTGGCATTCTGCTCGACAACAAAAACAGTAACCTTATCTTCCTTGTTGATAAGCTTAAGCTTGTTGAAGATTTCCTGCACAATAAGAGGTGCAAGCCCCAGTCCCGGTTCATCCAAGAGGAGAAGTCTCGGACTGATCATCAGGGCACGTGCAACAGCAAGCATCTGCTGCTCACCACCGGAAAGGGAACGTGACTTCTGTTTACGTCTCTGTGAAAGAATCGGGAAGAACTCATACATTTCCTCCTTCTTCCTCTTTATCAAAGCCTCATCATTGAGCATGAATGCCCCCATATCGAGATTCTCCTCAATAGTAAGGTCACTGAAGACTCTTCTCCCTTCCGGGACAAGTGCAATCCCCTTTCTCACAACGTTATATGTAGGCACCCCGTGGTAGTGCTTGTCCTTCACCGAATACAGGAGTTCCCCGTCATACCATATGGCTCCTTCTGTGAGCGGTTCCTGTCCAACAATTGCCTTGAGAAGCGTCGATTTACCGGCACCGTTGGCCCCAATGAGGGCAACCATCTCGCCCTCTTTCACAGACATGCTGACTCCCCTCAGGGCCTTAATATTTCCATAACTAACGCTTATGTTATCGAGTTTCAGGATTTCCTTATCTGTCATTCCTCATCCTCCTCATCCTCATCGTCCCCGCTTCCGAGATAGGCTTCGATGACTCGGCTGTCAGACTGAATCTCACTCGGAGTACCCTGGGCGATTTTTACCCCATAGTTCAATACAGTAATGTTGTCACATATATTCATGACAAGTTTCATGTCGTGTTCAATAAGAACAACTGTAATTCCAAGGTCTCTTATGCGCCTTATGGTTGTCATAAGGCTTTCAGTCTCCTGCGGATTCATACCCGCAGCAGGCTCATCAAGGAAGAGAAGCTTCGGCTCTGTAGCAAGAGCACGTGCTATCTCAAGCTCTCTTTGATAGCCATAGGGAAGACTACCAGCTTCATCATTGCGGATGTTTTCGAGGCCGAAGAACTCAAGCCACTTCATTGCATCCTTATAAATTTCCCTGTTTTCCTTTTCCACATTGAAATAGGAAATAAGAGATTGCAAAGCTCTGTTCTTTACACTGCCGGTAAGATAATGGCGTCCTACCATAACATTATCAATTACGCTGAGATTCTTGAATAGCCTTATATTTTGGAAGGTACGCGCAATCCCGAGACGGCAGATTTTGCTTGCAGGCAAGCCTGTGATGTCCTTTCCATCAAAAGTAACAGAACCGCTTGTGGGGGTATCGAGTCCGGTGATATTGTTGAAAAGTGTCGTTTTTCCGGCTCCGTTCGGCCCGATAAGACCGGTTATCATATTTTTCTCGACCGTGAAATCGACTCTGTTCACGGCAATGATTCCGCCGAACTCCCTCGTCAATGCTTTTGTTTCAAGCATGCTCATTTTTCCGCCCCCTTGTAATAAACCTTCTCATAGGCTCTGTTGTCCCTTTCCTTACGTCCCAGGATTCCCTGCGGGCGATAAATCATCATCACAACCAGGATAAGGCCGAAGATAATTTGCTTAGCCTGTGCGGGAATCACATTCGATAGTCCGATCAGCTGCGGGAGATATGAGATAAATTGGATAATGAAAGCACCAAGAACCACGGCGAGAAAGTTTCCCATTCCTCCAAGTACAACTGTGCAAAGCACCATGATGGACACCATGAAAACGTACGTCCCCGGAGAGACGGAAAGAACGAATTCTGCCTGGAGGCATCCAGCCAGCCCCGTCACGGCGGCACCTATTGCAAAGGATGCGACTTTATATTTTGTGACATTTATGCCGAGGGAAGAGACAGCAATTTCGTCTTCCCTGATTGCCTCAAGTGCCCTTCCCATCCTGCTCTTCGCAAGTCTTTCAAGAAGGAAATAGCAGACAGCAAGCATCACAACCTCCATAAAGAGGAATGCATACTTGTTGTACGGGCTTATCTGTAGTCCAAAGAAGCTTATGATCGGGATACGCTGTATGCCCATAGGACCATTTGTAAGACTATCCCAGTTATTGATTATATTCCTTACTATCTCGGCAAACCCAAGAGTTGCAATTGCAAGATAGTCACCTTTGAGACGGAGTGTCGGAAGCCCGATAAGGACCCCCAAAAGGGCACAGAGTAATGCTGCAACCGGGATTGTAGCCCAGAATGACCATCCGAGTTTAGTTGTCAGAATAGCAGTCGTATAACTTCCGACAGCAAAAAATCCCGCCCCGCAAAGGGAGAGCATTCCGGTATATCCTGTAATTAGATTCTGTCCCAGAGACATGAAAGCATATATGCACGTATAGATTAATATGAGAAGAAAGAAATTGAACATCAGACCTTCTCCTTTTCAACTTTTCCAAGAAGACCTTCCGGCTTAAGCAGGAGGATTATAATGAGGACAGCAAATGCAATTGTGTCCTTGAAGCCCTGTGGAATCCCCAGAAGCGCAACACCAAATGTTTCAAGGATTCCAAGAAGGAAGCCACCGAGCATTGCTCCTGTGATATTTCCGATTCCACCAACAACAGCAGCAACAAATGCCTTCAGACCAATCATTGTTCCCATTGTAGCATAGACTTTGTAGTCAAGAGCTATCAAAATACCACCACAGGATGCCAATGCACTTCCAATCCCGAAGGTCAGAGAGATTATTCTGTCAGAGTTAATTCCCATGAGTTTCGCAGTCTCACCGTCAAGTGCAGTTGCTCTCATCGCCTTCCCCATCTTTGTCTTGTCTATGAAGAGTTTGAGAAGGACCATCATGACAACGGCAACAACAAGCACCATAATCTGATGGGGTGTTATGACAACTCCTCCTATTGAGAGCGGAGTATTGTCAAAAGGATACTCGAACTTACGGGAATGTGTCCCGAACATCCATGCACATCCGTTTGAGAGGATGAATGAAATACCGATGGCACTCAGAAGTGGAGCCAGCCTTGATCCCTTTCTCAAGGGCTTATAGGCTATGCGTTCTATAGCCATGCCAAGGAGAGCGGAAAGAATCATGGACACAATCATTGCAATGAAGAAAGCAACAAGCCACCATGTACCCATGGGGGTGCTTCCTCTAAGAGCATCGAAAACAAAGAGTCCGATATATGCCCCGACCATCAAGATGTCACCATGGGCGAAATTAATGAATTTTAAAATACCATAGACCATGGTGTATCCGAGAGCAATCAATGCATAGATTCCACCCAAGGTCAGTCCATTCATGAGATGCTGGAAAAACAGACTTACAGATCCCATACAGACCTCCATCATTTTTTAATGCTAATGGAAAAAGCACCGTACCTGCGGTGCTTTTCCTTTTGGGGAAGAGTCCCCGTCAATTTACCTTCACAACCTTTCCGTCGACGACCTGGAATGCACCGATATAAACAGGAGTGCTTCCATGGACTTCGTAGATTCCCTGGTAAGCAACAAGATCTCCCTGGCTGTCGAAGTTTATGACACCGTTCACGCCGACGAAGTCTTTCACCTCTTTCATACCTTCCTTGATTGCATTCCTGTCTGTTCCGACCTTTTCGATGACAGAGGCAAGGATATATGTTGCATCGTATGCATTGGTGGCGAAGCTGTCAGGGCTTACACCATACTTTGCGGTATATTTTTCTTTAAATTCTTTTGCGGAATTTGACTCTTCAACCTGTGCAGAAGCGGTGTAAATGACGCCGTCCGTGTACTGGCCAGCAAGGGTATAAATTTCTTCACTCAGGAACCCGTCTCCGGAAAGGAACGGCTTATTGACCTGAAGCTGAGAAGCCTGCTCGAGAATTTGAGCCATCTCAGTTGTATAGTCAGGAATATAGATTGCCTCTGCATCTGTATTCTTCAACTTTGTCAGCTGAGTTTTGAAATCCTTGTCGCCGACCATGAATGTCTCGGTCGCAACAATCTCACCGCCCTCCTCTTCGAAGGATTCAGCCATACTCTCGTAGAGACCCTGGCTGTAGTCATTCTTTGCATAGAGAACAGCGAGTTTCTTATATCCGAGAACCTGAGACCAATACTTGCCGGCAACTTCACCCTGGAGACCATCGGATGGTGTTGTTCTCCATACATAATCTCCGATAGCTGTTATATCTTTATGAGAAGCACTCGGCGTGATAATAACGATGCCTTCCTGCTGAACTCTTTCAGCAACAGAGAAAGTCTCCCCTGTGAGAATAGGACCGATTATTGCACATACCTTGTCAGATGAGCTGAGTTTTTCAGTCGCAGCAAGTGCCTTCTGGCTGTCACCCTCGCTGTCTTCAGCATAGAGCTTAATCTGCTTGCCGCTTATTCCGCCCTTGGCATTGATTTCCTCGATAGCCATCTCGACGGACTGCTTGCAGAGTGTACCATAGTTAGCATAGTCACCTGTCAGAGGACCGACAAATCCAACTTTGATTTCATCGCTTGAACTTTCACTTTTGCTGCAGGAAACAAACAGCGTTGCCATCATGAGGACAACCAACATTACAGCAAGAAACTTCTTCATAATTATAGACTCCTAATTAGATATAAAATCTTAGTGGTAATATACAGAATTGTGTATTTTTATTCAATATTCTTACACAAAAAATTAACACAAATAGTTCATAATATGAAGGTATTGGATATATTTGCTTCAATTACAAGAAATTAGATTGACAAAATTTTACATTTTTCTAATTTTTGTCAACAACATCTTCCTCCAAGAGAGAATAATAGTCAACACAGCAAACTCTCCGGCTATGTTTACTTTGCCCAAGTTATGTAATACCCTTCCCATATATATAAAGAGGATACAACAGATGAAGAATCCGCTATCTGTCATTCAGACTGCACACAAAATAGGAAAAGTTGTCAGCAGGATATGCTTTTTCGTCAGCATTGTCGTTGCTGCGGTATTGCTTGTGACACTTATCTCTCTTCTTTTCGGACTGGATAAGATCCCGGCTATGGCCGATCTTCTTGCAGACTGGGAATACAGCAAGGAAACACTCTACGGCCTCTCCCTTGTCGGGATAATATACTCTCTCGGGGAAGCCTTGATATGCAGAAAGGCCTATGGCTATTTTTCACTCGAGCTGGAAAGAGGGACACCGTTTACATATGAAGGGGCAAAGATGCTCCTGAGGGTGGGCATCATGAATATTGCGATATCGGTTGTCGCCTTTGCACTTTCATCCATTGTCTACCATCTTATGGCTCTGACACTGGGAAATATGTCCCCTTTAAAACTCAATTCAACAGGTTCCCTCACGCTCGGGATAATGTTTGTCATAACGTCATATATGCTGAGTTATGGTGCGGATCTAGAGAAAGAGAACAATACAAAAGAATAGTATCAACAGGATTATTATCCAAATAAAGAAGGAGACACTATGATTGATTCCATCCTTGAAGCCGAAAAACCCGTAATGCTCTTTTTTCAGTCATTAAGAGTTCCGTTCCTCTCCTTTCTGGCTGAAGCCGTCTCTTTTCTTGGAGAAACCGCCTGGACAGCGGGGTTAATCCTCTTCGTCTACTTCTGCATAGACAAGAGGAAAGGATTTGGGCTTGGAGCAGTGTCAATGACAGGGCACCTCCTGAACAATACCTTCAAGGTGATATTCCGTATTCCTCGTCCTTGGGTGAAATATCCAGATGATATTATCCCCCTCAGGCAGAGCACAGCCACAGGCTATTCATTTCCTTCCGGGCACTCTGAGAATGCAGGCTCAATGTACCTGGGGTTATATAAGACATTCAGGGAAAGCAGGACCGTAAGGATCCTCTCTGTTATTCTTCTTGTCCTTATACCACTTTCAAGAATTTATCTCGGCGTACACTGGCCTCTCGATGTTGTTTTCGGGCTGGCGCTGGGAATGTTTGTCGGCTCCTTTGTCAATAAATTCACTGCACTCTACGACAATTCAGGGCTTTTGAGGAAGACAGCCATTATCGGAGCCCCTGTTGCTGTTACGGTTGCCCTCGCTGATACAATTCTCATAGACCTCGGTATTCTCGATGCAATTCTCTGGAAGGATCTTTCAACTACATTTATGGCCTGGGGTGCCATATTCCTGTCGGCCTGGCTTGAAAAGTCCTATGTCTCCTTCAAAATACAGGATGGCTGGATAAAGAAGATTCTCTCATTTGTGCTCAGCTTTGCCATCGGTTATGTAATAACAATGCTACCCCTCAGCTCCATTGGATTTATGCATTACACATTCAAGAGGATTGGATTCTTCCTCCTTGTTCTCTGGGAGATGTTCATTTGGCCACTCATCGGAATAAAGACAGGACTCTTTGAAAAAGAGGTCAGCACTCAAGAGCAATAAGTCGCTCCGGATAACGGTGTTTTTCTCCTTTTTTATATATCCTTTGAAAGAAGCGCGAAGTCAACTCATCGCTGAAAAGCACATCCCCGCACAGTCTATGGAAAAGAAGGCCACAGACAAGAGCATCGGAGAGGGCATTGTGAGCATCGTACTCCCAGCCGAGTTCCCCGGCAAGAGCAGTAAGCTTATAGCTTGGTTTCCCTTTCCAGAGCTTGCGGGAAAGTGAGAGTGTACAATAATAGTCATAGGGAGGGCATTCCAGCCCCCAGGAATACAAAGTATGACTCAGAACTCCCATATCGAATTGCGCATTGTGGGCAACAAGCGGACGCGTGCCGATGAATGAAGATATTTCATTCCAAAGCTCATTGAATGATGGGCTATGACTTATTTCGTATGGGTCCAGATGATGGACACTTGTGCATACATCGTCGAACCGCAGAACCGGCGGTCTTATAAGGGAATAGTAGCTGTCTCTCTTTGTTCCTTCTTCATCAAAAAGGACAAGTCCGATTGAACAGGCCGAGTCCCTTAATGCCGATGCTGTCTCAAAGTCTATTGCAACATATTCCATTATCTTCCGCCTGTTGCGATATATAACACAGTATCTGTGGAGACTTCGATTTTGTCCCTGCTCCCCTTCACAAAGAGGCTCTCACCTTTTTCAAGAGAAACGCCGTCAACAATACTTTTTCCAAGAGAAAGAACAATCGAGTCCTTTTCAAGTATAACTACTCCTTCCTTTCTCACATATCCCAGAGTGAAGTTTTGTGATTCAGTTATATACCAGGTAACTCCACATTGCGCCACTCTGCCTGCAGGACGGACAGACATCTGAGTAAAACGCATAATCATCTCAAGTTCTCCAATATCTATTCTCTTATGCGTAAGTCCTCCCCTCAGAACGTTATCAGAGGCTGTCATGATTTCAATTGCATTCCCCTCCACATATGCATGAAGAGTCCCGGGTTCAAGATAAAGAGCCTCGAACGGCTCAAGGTGAACCATATTCATCATCAAAGGAAATACTGCCGATATATCTCCCGGGTACATAGAAAGAGCTTTCCTGACAACACTGTACTCCCCAATTTGAGATGAGAGCGGGATATTTTCTTCCAACTCTGAAAGTATCTCTTTCTTCACTTCATCATTGAAAGTAAAGAAGGAAGTGAACAAAGACCTGATTGAAGAACATCCTTCAAGATACTTTCTGAAGGCTTCAGGCAATGCCGTTTCAAGCGAGTCTCTGATTTTTTCCATCTCCTTAAAACCGCATAGAGCACTCACTGGCGATATTGCAGAGATGAGTTCAGCCTTCTCGTTATCATCGCGATAGTTTGTCTCCTCACCTCTCTCTCTTGCCTTTTCCTCTCTCTTCCAGCCTTCCTCAGCCTGTTTTTTATTCGGATGGCACTGGAGTGACAGCGGAGAAGCGATACTGAGCACCTTAAAAAGAAAAGAGAGAGGATGGCCGGTGACAGAACCTAGTCTATCCCCTTTCTCCGTCACAGCTTCCCCCATCGGATGCGTTCCCATCCAGTATTCAGCCTGGGGAATGTTCCTGCTTCCGCCAAAAAGTGAGTAAAGATAATCTCTTGTACCCCAGTCATAATCTTTGATGACACCTGAAATCTTGATCTTGTCCATGTTGAAAATGATAAGACTATAGGAAAAATTTTAAAAGAGAATAAAAAGCAGACTGAAATCCCCTTCCCTTCCTGGCTTTTTTAGGTTATTCTTCACTTACTTGCGGTGTTAGCACAGTGGTAGTGCACCGGCTTCCCAAGCCGAGTACGAGGGTCCGATTCCCTTACGCCGCTTTTTTCATTGAGCCATGAAAATGGTTCTTTTTTGTTATATAACCTTTGGATACGCAAAACCGGCTATACATTGTACCGTATAACCTTATTTTGCAACCATCTGAGAAAATCGGATAATTTGGAGCTGATCGGGATCGAACCGACCACCTATTGAATGCCATTCAATCGCTCTAGCCAAATGAGCTACAGCCCCGAAAAGATAATTCGAATATATCGTAAATATACTTTAGGCACAAGGGCAGTGATTTGCAAAATTAATGTTATCCCACAACAATTGCAAAAGTTATGTACTAAGCGCTGAGACACTTGGTCTTCGTATCC
>CAVHPV010000077.1:0-9222 GCA_963638045.1 Faecalibacterium sp. CAG:74
CTTTATGCTCCAAAAGGCATGATGGGTTAAAAGTCAATTTGGTGCGTATGTCCTAGCAAAAATTAGGAAATTCTGTGGAGGGAAGTTGAAAATATCCTGAAAGAGCATAAAAAAGGGCTCCATCTGTTCCGGAGCCCTATCTGTCAGCCTTTCTTCTCGGCATAATGCCCGAATTCCATGCTGAATGTTCCTCGTCCCTGTGTAGATGACCTGAGGAGAGTGGTGTAGCCAAACATTTCCCTCAACGGCACCTCTGCTGTCACAGTATCGAATGCCTCTTTGCTCTCCATGCTTAGTATGATTCCATTACGCTGGGTCAGAGATGAAATCACATCTCCGATGTACTCGCTCGGAGCGGATGCCTGGACAGTCATAATCGGCTCCATGATGACGGGATTAGCAAGCGAGCATATCCTGTCAAAGGCGAGTGCAGCACATGAGGAGAATGCGAGAGGAGTGGCTCTTAACGGGTCATAAACTATCTCTGTCACATCAACTGTTATGTCAGTACACTCATATCCGTATTTGATGCCGCTGGAGAATGCTGCATTTATCCCGTTCTTGATGGCATCGGTTATCTCCTCGGGAATTTCTCTTGTCTTAGCGGAAATTTTGAGGATATTGCCTTCCTTGGTACCTGATGGCGATACTGTCATCTTCAACTTTGCATAGTTTTCCTTGTTGGCGATTACCTTGTCGTATTCCTCTTCTCCTTCTGCTGTGGCGGTTATGCATTCTCTGTAGGATACCTGTGGGTTACCGACTCTTGCTTCCACCTTCATCTCTTTTGTAATCCTTGTTACAAGAACATCAAGATGCAACTCTCCCATACCGGAGATGACAAGCTGTCCTGTTTCCTTATCTTCCTTGTAAGTGAATGTCGGGTCCTCCATCGCAAGAGTCTCGAGTGCTTTCTGGAGTTTTGCCATATCGGAAGTGGTATTGGGCTCTATTGCGACAGATATCACCGGAGTCGGGAAAACCATGTTCTCCAGCAGGTATGGATGGCTTTCGCTGCCTATCGTATCGCCAGTCTGTGCAAGCTTGAAACCGATGATGACTCCTATGTCTCCTGCTTTGAGCTCAGAGACATCATCCTCTCTCATCGCGTGCATTCTCACAAGTCTGTTTATTCTCTCTTTCTTTCCTTTAGTTATGTTATAGACAGCTACTCCCTTTTTTAGAGTTCCTGAGTAGACTCTGACAAAGCATAGAGGGCCGGAGTGCGGATCAACCTGGATTTTGAATATAAGAGCTTCGAGCGGGCCGTCAGGATTATGCGAAAGCATCTCCTTCTTTTCTGGATTCTTACTGTTAACGACTTCCACAGGCGGGATATCTAATGGGGATGGAAGATAGTCGACAATGGCATCAAGGAGAGTCTGGACTCCGATGTTCTTTAGTGAGGAACCTACAAGAACAGGCAGAATTGTCCTTTCAATTGTGCACTTCCTTATTGTCTCCTTCATAAGAGATACCGGAATTTCCTTACCGTCAAAGTAAAGCTCGGTAATCTCATCAGAGAAGGAAGAGAGTGCATCAATAAGATTTTCTCTTTCCTCGCTGTACCTGTCCATAAATTCTTCAGGGATTTCACTTTCAGTGATTGTGCTACCCTGGTCCTCCTGGCTGAATGTCAGGTATTTTGTGTTCAGTAGGTCAATGACACCTTTGAAGGAACTTTCTTCCCCCACTGGGATAAAGAGAGGGACGGGATTGGCCTTGAGTTTCTTCTTCATCTCCTCAAGAACACGGTAGAAGTTGGCACCGAGCCTGTCCATCTTGTTCACAAAAGCGATACGTGGTACGGAGTAGGTATCGGCCTGTCTCCATACTGTCTCTGTCTGGGGTTCAACACCTCCGACAGCACAGAAGACTCCAACTGCACCGTCAAGAACCCTCAGACTCCTCTCGACTTCGGCTGTGAAGTCAACGTGTCCCGGGGTATCGATGATGTTTATCTGGTGGTCTTTCCAATAGCAGGTTGTTGCAGCACTAGTAATTGTGATTCCTCTATCCTGTTCCTGCTCCATCCAGTCCATCGTAGCTTCGCCGTTATCGACTTCGCCTATGCGGTGGTTCTCTCCTGTGTAGAAGAGAATTCTCTCTGTGGTTGTTGTCTTACCGGCATCTATATGTGCCATGATTCCTATGTTTCTTATCTTCTTGTCATCCATGTGTGTGAGAGTAGCATAAAAGATTGTCTTGTTCAATTTTCATATTGACACATATACCCCGTAGCGGTATATTGAATATACCCTATAGGGGTATTGGAGGATATATGGAAAGCTTCTGCTGTTCAGGTGATAAGTCGACAAAACGCAGTGAAGATGAAAAGAAGTCGCTGAAGATAAGGCTCAACAGGATAGCCGGCCAGATTACAGGCATAAGCAAGATGATAGATGATGACCGCTACTGTCCCGATATCCTGGCCCAGTGTGCAGCTGTCAATAGAGCTCTTGAGGCATTGGAGAGGGAGGTGTTCACCTACCATCTCAGACACTGTGTGTCGGAAGGACTGAGGGCGGGGGATGACAGTGTCATTGATGAGACTGTGGAGATAGTAGAGAGGCTTATGAGATGAGGCGCTTCATCGTTCATGGAATGAGCTGTGCTGCATGTTCGGCAAGAGTTGAGAAGGCTGTTAGTAAAGTTCCCGGGGTTGACTCCTGCTCGGTGAGTCTTCTCACTTCGTCAATGAATGTGGATGGAAGCGCATCTGACGGCGATATAATCAAGGCTGTCACAGATGCCGGCTACTCAGCTGAAGCAGAGGGGAAAAAAACAGAGAAGGGGGATGATGAGCTGAGAGATATTGAGACTCCGAGGCTCATAAAAAGACTCGTTGTATCTGTTGTTATTACATGTATCCTCATGTATTTCTCCATGGGACATATGATGTGGTCGTGGCCGCTTCCGACTTTCTTTACAAAGAATCATATTTCAATTGGAATAATGGAGATGTTCCTGGCATCCCTTGTGATGGTAATCAACCAGAAATTCTTCATATCGGGAATAAAAGGTCTTCTACATCGTGCTCCCAATATGGATACACTTGTTTCCCTCGGGTCGGGTGTGTCTTTTTTATGGTCACTCTATCTCCTCTTAGATGCCTCTTTCCAGATGGGAATGGGGAACGCGGAAAAAGCCATGAGTGATATCCATGATCTCTATTTTGAATCAAGTGCAATGATCCTCACCTTGATAACTGTCGGTAAGACACTTGAGGCAAAAAGCAAGGGAAAGACGACGGACGCACTCCATGCGCTGAGCAGGCTAAAAAGGGAGGAAGCTACACTTATCATAGCTGGAGAGGAGGTAGTAACTCCAATTGAGGATGTCAAGGTTGGAGATATTTTCTGCCTCAAAAGCGGTGAGCAGATTCCCGTTGACGGAACCATAATTGAAGGTAAGAGTGCTGTTGATGAATCCTCTCTCACAGGAGAATCCATTCCTGTCGACAAGAAAGAAGGGGATCGTGTATCAAGTGGCACAATCAACATGTCGGGGTATTTAGTATGTAGGGCAGAGAAGGTCGGTGACGATACAACAATCAGCCAGATAATAAAACTTGTGGAGGAAACTGCCTCTTCAAAAGCTCCAATCAACAAGGTTGCCGACAGGGTGTCTGGTGTCTTTGTTCCTGTTGTAATGGCAATAGCTCTTCTGACTGCTGTAATATGGCTTTTCGTATCAAAGGATCTGGGGTACAGCCTCGCTAGAGCAATCAGTGTCCTTGTCATCTCATGTCCGTGTGCACTCGGACTTGCAACACCTGTTGCAATCATGGTCGGAAGCGGTGTAGGGGCAAGAAACGGTATTCTCTTCAAATCTGCTGCCAGTCTTGAGGAACTCGGCAAGGTCCAGGTTGTTGCACTTGACAAGACAGGTACAATCACAGAGGGAAAAAGCAGTGTGAGCGCTGTCTATTCCTTTGACGGAAATGATGATGAGCTGGTCCGTATTGCCTCATCGCTTGAGAGAAGAAGCAACCACCCCCTCAGCATGGCGATATGTAAATATGCTGATGGAAGATCACTTGTAGACTATGAAACAAAAGAAACTGAAGTTATTGCAGGTAAAGGGGTAAGAGGCTTTGTAAATGGATCTTTTACCGTGTGTGGCAATCTCACCCTTGTCCAGGAGACTGGTGTATCGAACAGGGAATTTCTTGAAGAGATAAAAGAAAAGGTAGAGGACAGCGGTTCGTCTTTGGTCTATGTAGTACAGAAGAACACTTTGCTCGGTCTTATAACGGTCGCAGACACAATCAAGAGTGACAGCAAAAAGGCTGTGGAAGATTTTAGACGTATGGGACTCAAGGTCGTTGTCCTCACTGGAGACAATGAAAGTACTGCCAAAAATATTTGCTCGGATCTTGAAGTGGACAATATAGTCAGCAATGTTCTTCCTCAACGTAAATCCGAGGAGGTCAGGAAACTGAAGGCTTACGGCCGCGTTGCATTCATCGGGGACGGCATCAACGATTCTCCTGCACTTACGGAGGCTGATGTCGGAATAGCGATAGGGAGTGGCACGGACATAGCGATCGATTCGTCCTCTGTCGTTCTGATGAAGAACAGCCTTATGGATGCGGTTGCCGCCATAAATCTATCTCGGTCAACGCTGAGGAACATATATGAGAATCTCTTCTGGGCTTTCATATACAACGCAGTTGGGATCCCGTTGGCTGCAGGAGCTTTCATAAAGCTCTTCGGTTGGACTCTTTCCCCGATGTTCGGAGCATTGTCAATGAGTCTTTCGTCATTCTGTGTTGTGACGAATGCCCTCCGGCTTAATCTTACAAAAATATATACAGTGAAAGGGAAAAAAGTGAAAAATAACATAACTGTAGAGGAGAAAGATAAAATGGAAAAAATCATGAGAGTGGATGGCATGATGTGCCATCATTGCGAAATGAGAGTTGAAAAGGCACTTGCGTCTGTCGACGGTGTTAGTAGTGTGAAAGCAGACCATGAAAAGAAGGAAGTGCGTATCACACTTGGAAAGGATGTTGGTGACGAGCTTCTGAGGAGCACAATAGAGAAAGAAGGATATAAAGTGCTTTGAACTTTTTGCCACATTTTCCTTTTTAGGGGGTGTGGCATTTCTCTTTCCATAGTTTTTTGCTCTTGCATAGGATTTTGCGATACTCCAGAATAGATACGAAAAATATCATCTGATGGGCATATGATGGAGGCTAATTGTGAAAAAGGAAGAATTTACGTACACTTACGTGCCGGATTTCATTACATCGGCCTGGAGTGCTGATGGTCAGTCAGTGCGATTTCTGGACAAGAATGGGCTTACTGTGAGCGATTGTGATTACAGCGGACTCTACAAGGAGGCATGTTCAGTTGATTCATCAATGGATGAAATTTCAGCGTTGAACGTATTTGATGAAGAGAAGCTTAAAGCCGGCCTTATGAGAGTCAATGAGGGAGACTATTCATTTCTTGGGACTATGACACGTGACATTGCCTCTCTAGCCTCATTTCTTTTTTATTCCAATCCATTTAGCGCGTGGCGTTTGAGTAGAATCATTGCAGATTCCGAGGAGAATGGTGGAAAGAAGAAGGAAGATTATGACTTTCTGGACAGTGTATACAATAAATTCATGAAGCATAGAAGTACGGATGAACTTGCCGAAGCACTTAGTATGGCATCCTTTATGGCTCCATATATGTACGACTTGAAGCCTCTTTTTGTGGAGGCTCCATCGGGTACGGGTTTTGCTCTGGGATATAATCCACTGAGAGTTATGAATTTCTTCGATACAGATAAGTCACAAGATCCTTCTGTTTCTTTTTTCCGTAATGGAGTGATCCTTTTCATTACACTTTCTCCTGAGTATGCTGTCTGTCTCTATGACAGCTTTGTTTACAGACCTAAAAAGACAGACGGGAGGATGATTCTTGCTCCGGAGGAAGTTGAGAATATAAACAGGAAAATTATCATAGAGGGCTCCAATATTGTTATCCGATCTCGAAATGAGGAGAATGAGTCATATTATCTAGATCTTATGAAGGATGATGAAGGCAAATATGATGACGGGAGTTTCATCCTTCCCTCATTCCGCATTATCGCCCGTGCATATGAAGTGCAGGAACTCGAGACACGTATCTATCCCGGTCTTCTCAATATGTATGATATGGCCGGAGACAAGATAAATGCAGGTGAGAGGAAAAAGTATATTGAGAAACTTCTTGAAGGGGAGAAGAACGCAGAAAACATCTGACGGGGATTATACCGACCTTTGTATCATCACGGCCATATCATGAAAAGATGACCTGGTAAAAATCCAGTCTTTCTGCCCTATTGAGAGCAGGAAATTTTACAGAGGTACAAAGACTTCACTCTCTCATATGAATTTGAAGGTAAAGATGGCGGGGCCGTTTGTCTTTCCAGGTAAAGGAATCACCCTCCGAAGAGGGTGAGTAGATATCAGTTTTTCTTTTCCTTGTATTTCATTGCTCTCATGGCATTTGTCACGGCAACCAGACAGACGCCCGTGTCAGCAAAAACAGCAAGCCACATGTTAGCTATTCCGACGACGGCAAGAACGAAGACAGCAGCCTTGACTACAAGACTTATCCAGATGTTCTCTTTCGTAATCTTCTCTGTTTTTTTCGCTATTGAGATGGCAACCGGAAGACGTGAGAGGTCATCGTCCATGATGACAGCATCTGCTGCCTCGATTGCTGTGTCAGATCCAACACCGCCCATCGCGACGCCGGTGTCAGCCTTCTTGAGTGCAGGAGCATCATTGATTCCGTCTCCGACATAGAGCAACTTTCCACTTCCCTTGAGAGTGTCCAGCATGCCAAGTTTCTGGTCGGGGAGGAGCTCGCCGTAAGCCTTGTCCAGTCCAAGCTTCTCCGCCGTCGCCTGTGCTCTTTCCTTTCTGTCTCCAGAGAGCATGTATATTCTCTCAACCCCCGTGTCCCTCAGCTCCTTTATTGTGGAGTATGACTTTTCTCTGATTTTATCGGAAATCACAAGTACACCAAGAAGTCTATTCTCTTCAAGGACATATACCAGAGTGCCGTCTTTTTTAATCTCGGGAGCATTCTCCATAATCCTCGCCGAACCGGCCTTTATGTGCTTTGAATTAAAATCGCCCTCTATACCGACCCCCGGGATAGTGTGGACATTCTCTGCCTCGGCTTTTCTTGCTCCTGCATATTCAAGAACGGCAGTCGCAATCGGGTGAGTCGACTTCCTTTCGAGAGCAGAGACACAGTCAAGGATGTGCTCCATGTCACAGGAGAGGTGTTCAACCGACTGTACAGAGAAGACTCCTTCAGTCAGAGTTCCGGTCTTGTCGAGCGCCACGGTGGTTGTTGAAGCAAGATTCTGGATTGCCTCATCACCTTTCACCAGAATACCATGACGTGCAAAACTTCCCATTGAGGCAAAATAGGTGAGAGGAACGGACAGGACAAGAGCACACGGGCATGATATAACAAGAAGCATAGCCGCTCTGTATATGCTGTCTTTCCACTCAGTGAGGCCGAAGAGAGAAGGAATTATGGCTACAAGAAGGGCTGCCACACACACAAACGGCGTGTAGTAACGTGAGAACTTTGTGATAAACTTTTCGCTCCCTGCTTTTTTCCCCTCGCTGTCTTCGACAAGCTTCATTATCTTGCTGGCAGTACTTTCGCTGTACTCCTTGTCTGCTGTGAGTGTCAGTGTATTATCTCCGTTGACTGAGCCTGAAAGTACCTTCGAGCCTTTTTCGACCTTCACCGGAACACTTTCTCCTGTTAGGGCACGGGTGTCAACATAACTTTCCCCATCTATGACTGTGCTGTCGACGGCGAGCTTTTCACCGCCCTTGAGAAGAATGGTGTCACCGGTCTTAACTTCTTCTGGTCTAAGAGATACCCATTCTCCATCTTTCTTTACAGTGACACTGTCAGAAGAAAGGTCCATAAGTTTTCCGATTGAGTCACGCGATGATCCGACAGCTTTCCTCTGAAAATATTCACCAACCTGGTAGAAAATCATTACTGCTGCGGCTTCATCATATGATGAGATGCAAAGTGCCGCCAGTGTTGCAATGCTCATGAGGAAATTCTCATCGAAGACCTTTCCTCTGAGGATATTCTTTACGGCTCTCCAGAGTACATCGTAGCCTGCAATAACATAAGATAGTATTGCTATATATCCAATTCCACTTACCTTTGAAACAATGAAAAGAATGACAGCACAGATAATTCTGTATATCGCCATGTCCTTCTTCTCCGCAATAGAGGCGGTATGAAAGGTCATGTCATCCTCGACAGAAAGACAAAGTTTACGAATTTCGTCTTCTGTAAGGGATGATGTCACATAGAGCTTTCCTTTTGGATAGTTGAATGAAGCTTTTTTAACATTCTTATTTTCTTTGAGTGCCTTTTCGACCTTTGCAGCACATTCCGCACAGTCGATTGAAACTGTGAATACATAGTCTTTAATGTCATTTATGAACTCAATTTCATCCTCAGTATTCTTGCATATTGCCTTGACTTCACCCTCGGAGAGAAGAGTTGATAGGGTGAGTTTACCCTTCGGATAGTCAAAGACTGCATTCTCAATTGCAGGGTTGTCATTGAGTGCATTTTCAACCTTCTTTGCACATTCAGCACAATCAATGGAAACATGAAAAGAATATTTCTTCATCTCATCGAGAAATTCAATCTCATCCTCAACATCCTTGCATCTTTCTTTTATATACTCTAGGGAATTCTTTGTTATTACTGTAAGGGTACCCTTTGTAAAAGAGAAGGAGACAAATGCGTTATT
Source organism: Faecalibacterium sp. CAG:74 (assembly GCA_963638045.1). Lineage (GTDB taxonomy): Bacteria > Spirochaetota > Spirochaetia > Sphaerochaetales > Sphaerochaetaceae > Ornithospirochaeta. Next base: position 8,791 of record CAVHPV010000077.1, read on the forward strand.
GGCATCTTGTTTAAGTTCCTCTTCAACCTTTCTTGCACATTCTGCGCAGTCGATTGAAACATTGAGAGAATAGCGTGTGTAGCTCTCGTCAGAGTTGATCAATTTTTCAATCTCCTTAGTGTCGAGAGTTCCTGTAACAGTCAGAGTCCTCTCCGAAAGGCTGACTTCTTCAACGCCTTTTATATTTCTAATTTTCTCCATGTCCAGAGAATCCAGGTCATTGAGATTATAAATATACCTCATAGTTTACTCCTTATATATGAATATATGAATAACTGCTCATATATTCATATAATTAAGACACAGAGTCAATAGAAAAACCGTCATATAGTTGTGAAAGAGTAAAAAAGTGTAAAAAAAAAGAGACCTAATCGTCTCTACATCTCCTGCGGGAGTCGAACCCACGTTGACGGGATGAAAACCCGTTGTCCT
>CAVHPV010000078.1:0-8943 GCA_963638045.1 Faecalibacterium sp. CAG:74
AAAAAATCTTAGAAGCAATAAAAGATCCGACTATAATCACTGGTTTCCAGGACGAAGTACATTTTCAGGCTCAGACTACAGTTACAAGAACCTGGGCGCCGAAGGGTTCTGCCCCAAAAGTCATGTCAAAACCTGGAAAGAACAATATTGCCTACAGTGGTTTTGTTATCCCTGAAACTGGAGAGCTGTTCATGACAAAGCCGGGCTGGTTCAATTATGAGTCTGTAATTCAGTCACTAAGAGACTTTCTCAAAGCAAAACCTTGCCCTGAAGGCAAGAAGTATTGCATTATCCTCGACAATGCACCATGGCACAAGAAAGCTATCCGGTTGATTTGGACAGAGAAAAACGAAGAGTATGCTGACATACGTGAGTCTATGACCTATATCTCTCTCCCTCCTTATTCCCCTGACTTGAATCCTATTGAACAAGTGTGGCGCAAGACTCGTAGAGAGAAAACTCACAACAAGTACTTCTCCAGCCTTTCAAAGCTCATTGATGTCCTCGATGAATTTTTCGCATCATTTGCTGAGCCAAACGAAGCTCTTAGGAAATTATGCAGCTTTAAGTGCTTTGCATGAGCGGTAAACGCATTGATTAAATGCGTCTACTATACAATTCAAAGAAAACAATTTCCATAAATGATGTCATAGCCTTTCATGCAGCGTTTGAACTTATACATCCATTCCAGGACGGAAACGGTAGAGTCGGTCGCTTGATTGCTTTCAAGGAGTGCTTGAAAAACAACATTGTTCCTTTCATCATCGAGGACAGTAAAAAGTTCTTTTATTACCGGGGACTGTCAAAGTGGAAGGAAGAAAAAGGATGGCTCACCGATACCTGTCTTGACGCTCAGGATGGTGTGATTGAACTTTTGGATATGCTTCAAATAGCTCATTTACCAGGACAAGGGAGTAGGTGAATAGTCTATAGAATCAGCCGGGTGTATTTGTAAACGATTATGGACACAGCATATCTATCAAGTAAGGGGCGGTATATAATCTTCACAAGCCAGGGGCGTGTAATAAAGTTCATGGGCCCGTATAATCTGGAGCGTATAGAAAGAGTCAAAGAGTGGGATAATGGATATCTTGTTGTTGATGTCAAATATTATAACCACCCGGAAGATATAGAGGATTACATAGATCTGGTTCCAATACTTGAAAGGTTGTACATAAACCCGGAAGAGTTTATAAGCCGGATACAGAACGTAGAGGTAAGATATGCCTGAGGAAGAACCTAAAAGAATTGAAGGTTCCAATTAACAGGAGAAGAAAAATAGATGAGGTCATTTAATTGACTTCGATGAACTACAACGGATGTTCAGTGCTGTAAAGGATGAGCGGACATAATTATTTGTATGTTATCTGGAAAAATCCAAGGACTGAAAGAAAGTATATTGTAGGTAAACTTGGAAAAGAGGACGCCGGGTTTTCTTTTGAGTATTGTGATGAATACAAAGAAGCTTTAAATGACGGCTGGTATGGTTTTGTGTCCTTCCCTGAAGTCAGAAGATATGAAAACAAAACTTTGTTCCCAGCTTTTCAAAGCAGGCTGCCGGACATCAAGAGAAGGGACCTTATTCAGATTTTAAAGAAATACGGTCTTGATTATTACGATGGGTATGAGCTTTTAAGAAAAAGTGGAGGAAGACTTTCTATTGATACTTATGAGTTCATAGATCCAATTTCTGATGACGATAAGATAAGAGATAGAATAGTTTGTTTTTCATGATTTGTCTTTTTATAAGGGCATAGAAAAACTTTCTTTAAAAAAGGAAGCGGATTCAGCTTCAATTAATTGCTCAAGGTGATTGAGCTATTTGTTCAAGGGTTTGACTTCTTGAATATTCGTGTTAGGTTATGATTAGAAGGTGATGACCTCCCCGGCGGTTTGTAGCGGGGTGTACGGGTAAACGTGGGATCATCGCTTTACTAAGAATCTGACTGTTCTCATTGAAGAGCTGTTGTAGTTTTAGGAATGAAGAAGAGAGATTTGATAGAGCTGTATTCTTTTATGGAAATTCCGTATCTTGATCAAAGTGAAGATGAACTTCTTTCAGATTTGAAGGTTTTAGATAGTCTTTGTTAGCTTTAGCCGTAAGGAGCAGAAGAGTATGAGTGAGAGTTTGAAATTACCCATAGGTATTGAAGATTTCAAGAAGCTTCGTCGTGAAGGCTTCTATTATGTCGATAAAACAGCTCTTATAGAACAACTCCTAGAAAACTGGGCTGAGGTTAATCTCTTCACAAGACCACGCCGCTTCGGTAAGACGCTCAATATGAGCATGCTCAAAGCATTCTTTGAAATCGGAGCAGATAAGAGTCTCTTTGATGGCCTCTATATAGCAGGAAAAGAAAAACTGTGTACCGAGTACATGGGTAAGTATCCTGTTATCTTCATTACTCTTAAACAGGTGGAGGGGTTGACCTTCGACGATGCAAAGAGAAAATTCATAAGAATTGTCGGAGAAGAGGCTGAAAGGCTGTCATTTCTCAAGGAGAGCGAAAAACTATCTTTGTCGGAAAAGAAAGAGTATGAAGCTTTGGTAGCAAAGAAGGATAATAGATTCTTGATTGATGGAGAAGAGTTTTCGTCATCATTAAAGGCTCTTTCCAAACTTTTATATAAGCATTATGGACAGAAAGCAATCATCTTGATAGATGAATATGATGTCCCTCTCGATAAGGCATTCCAGAATGGATACTATAGAGAAATGGTGTCTCTTATAAGGGATATGTTCGGCGCTGCTCTCAAGACAAATGAATATCTGCAGTTTGCAGTACTCACAGGTTGCCTACGTATTTCAAAAGAAAGTATATTTACGGGACTTAATAATTTTAGGGTTAATTCAATTGTCAATTTGAAGTTTGATGAAATGTTCGGCTTCACTGATGAAGAAGTTTCAGCAATGCTTGGCGCTTATGGACTTGAATTACATGTAAGGGAAGCCAAGGAGTGGTATGACGGATACCGTTTCGGGGATACCGACATATACTGTCCGTGGGATGTTGTCAACTATGTTTATGATGCAGAGGATGATCCCGATAAAGAGCCGGAGGACTATTGGATAAACTCAAGCGGCAATGCTCTTGTGAAGCGCTTTATCTACAAAGCCGATAAAACCACAAGAGATGAGATTGAAAGGCTCATCAACGGTGAAGCAATCGAAAAGAATATAAGACTCGAATTAACTTACGATGAGATAGATTCTTCAATCGATAACCTATGGAGCGTTCTCTTCACCACAGGATATCTTACGCTCTCGGATAAGCCTAAAGATGGAGTATATAAACTCATTATCCCCAATAAAGAGGTAAGGGAAGTTTATATAACCCAGATAAGGGACTGGTTCAAGGAAACAATCGAACGCGACAAGAAAGGTCTTAAACCTCTCTGGAAGGCATTCAGGGAAGGTGATGCTTCAACAATTGAAGATATCCTCAACAGGATAATGATGAAGACCATCAGTGTCTTTGATCCGAAAGGAGAAGAAAGGGAGAAGGAGAAATTCTATCATGCACTTCTCACGGGCATATTGATCGGAAACGGAGAGTGGAGCGTTAAATCGAATAAAGAGTCGGGGAACGGCTTTCCGGACATTCTTGTTGAAACCGATGATATTAATCAGGGACTTGTCATTGAAGTCAAGAGTGCCGGGAGTATAAGAGATCTCGATAAGATGAGTGAGACTGCCCTGTCTCAGATTCAAAAGATGCGGTATGACGAGCTTTTGAGAGAAGAAGGCCGTGATGATATCATCCGATACGGCATAGCATTCTATAAGAAGAGATGCCGGGTGCTCTCTGAAAGGATGCAATCCATATAAAGCGGTGAGCTCCCTCTGTCTTGTCAGCGGGGTGTACGGGTAAACGTGGGATCATCGCTTTATTAAGAATCTGACTGTTCTCATTGAAGAGCTGTTGTAGTTTTAGGAATGAAGAAGAGAGATTTGATAGAGCTGTATTCTTTTATGGAAATTCCGTATCTTGATCAAAGTGAAGATGAACTTCTTTCAGATTTGAAGGTTTTAGATAGTCTTTGTTAGCTTTAGCCGTAAGGAGCAGAAGAGTATGAGTGAGAGTTTGAAATTACCCATAGGTATTGAAGATTTCAAGAAGCTTCGTCGTGAAGGCTTCTATTATGTCGATAAAACAGCTCTTATAGAACAACTCCTAGAAAACTGGGCTGAGGTTAATCTCTTCACAAGACCACGCCGCTTCGGTAAGACGCTCAATATGAGCATGCTCAAAGCATTCTTTGAAATCGGAGCAGATAAGAGTCTCTTTGATGGCCTCTATATAGCAGGAAAAGAAAAACTGTGTACCGAGTACATGGGTAAGTATCCTGTTATCTTCATTACTCTTAAACAGGTGGAGGGGTTGACCTTCGACGATGCAAAGAGAAAATTCATAAGAATTGTCGGAGAAGAGGCTGAAAGGCTGTCATTTCTCAAGGAGAGCGAAAAACTATCTTTGTCGGAAAAGAAAGAGTATGAAGCTTTGGTAGCAAAGAAGGATAATAGATTCTTGATTGATGGAGAAGAGTTTTCGTCATCATTAAAGGCTCTTTCCAAACTTTTATATAAGCATTATGGACAGAAAGCAATCATCTTGATAGATGAATATGATGTCCCTCTCGATAAGGCATTCCAGAATGGATACTATAGAGAAATGGTGTCTCTTATAAGGGATATGTTCGGCGCTGCTCTCAAGACAAATGAATATCTGCAGTTTGCAGTACTCACAGGTTGCCTACGTATTTCAAAAGAAAGTATATTTACGGGACTTAATAATTTTAGGGTTAATTCAATTGTCAATTTGAAGTTTGATGAAATGTTCGGCTTCACTGATGAAGAAGTTTCAGCAATGCTTGGCGCTTATGGACTTGAATTACATGTAAGGGAAGCCAAGGAGTGGTATGACGGATACCGTTTCGGGGATACCGACATATACTGTCCGTGGGATGTTGTCAACTATGTTTATGATGCAGAGGATGATCCCGATAAAGAGCCGGAGGACTATTGGATAAACTCAAGCGGCAATGCTCTTGTGAAGCGCTTTATCTACAAAGCCGATAAAACCACAAGAGATGAGATTGAAAGGCTCATCAACGGTGAAGCAATCGAAAAGAATATAAGACTCGAATTAACTTACGATGAGATAGATTCTTCAATCGATAACCTATGGAGCGTTCTCTTCACCACAGGATATCTTACGCTCTCGGATAAGCCTAAAGATGGAGTATATAAACTCATTATCCCCAATAAAGAGGTAAGGGAAGTTTATATAACCCAGATAAGGGACTGGTTCAAGGAAACAATCGAACGCGACAAGAAAGGTCTTAAACCTCTCTGGAAGGCATTCAGGGAAGGTGATGCTTCAACAATTGAAGATATCCTCAACAGGATAATGATGAAGACCATCAGTGTCTTTGATCCGAAAGGAGAAGAAAGGGAGAAGGAGAAATTCTATCATGCACTTCTCACGGGCATATTGATCGGAAACGGAGAGTGGAGCGTTAAATCGAATAAAGAGTCGGGGAACGGCTTTCCGGACATTCTTGTTGAAACCGATGATATTAATCAGGGACTTGTCATTGAAGTCAAGAGTGCCGGGAGTATAAGAGATCTCGATAAGATGAGTGAGACTGCCCTGTCTCAGATTCAAAAGATGCGGTATGACGAGCTTTTGAGAGAAGAAGGCCGTGATGATATCATCCGATACGGCATAGCATTCTATAAGAAGAGATGCCGGGTGCTCTCTGAAAGGATGCAATCCATATAAAGCGGTGAGCTCCCTCTGTCTTGTCAGCGGGGTGTACGGGTAAACGTGGGATCATCGCTTTGTTTTTTTTGATGCAAACTTCTTGCTGTCGATTCTTCATTCATTGGCTTTTTTCTGTAAAGCACTAAGCCTTAGCAATACGAGAATGATCAACTTGTTAGATGACCGGCTTTCACGGGTGCCGGATATTAGAATTTCTTAGATTCCTATTGGAGGAAGCGTATGAAGAATGTGCCTGTAAACATATCAGTTCCCGAGGCTGCTCTTCCTTATCTTTTCTCTGATGATAAGAAATTGAAGCTTCAGGAGAGAGCGATGATGTTGTATCCCTTCATTAAGAATCAAACAGTTTCTCATGGAAGGGTTGCTGAAATTTTAGGGATTAAAAAGAGGGATTTGATAGAGCTCTATTCTTCTATGGGAATTCCGTATCTTGATCAAAGTGAAGATGAACTTCTGTCCGATTTAGAGACACTTGATAGCCTTTTTACAAAGCACGTGTGATTTTCAACACTTGTCTTTACACTTATATAAGCTGATGCCCTGTTTGTTCGTCTGTACTCTTTGTCGCCCGGGCAATACATGTGATATTAAAGCTTCAAGTTGATGATGATGGAGGGCAGTGTATATGCTGAGTATTATCTTTGGAAAGATAAGCGATGTTGTATATAACACTTCTCTTTTATTCAAGAATCAGTATGACCCCGTGTGGCTTGAAGATGACGAAGTAAAGAAGATGATTGAGGACGTTGACTCATCAAGGGTCCTTTAGTCACATGCAATCGAGAGTCCAGTTATGGGGATTATTCCTCCTACATCTCTTTCGGGTGGTGTGAAAACATTGATATTGATTAATGAGATGCCGGATAAGGTTTTCAACGCCTCCAACTGCGGTGATAACTCTGCCCATTGGCTTTTGAAAATAGGAGAAGAGGAGGACGTAACAATCAACCTCAGGCATATCATGAACTTTCCGGATGATAAGTTTGATATAAGGGTAGCGAATACTGATGAAGTTGTTCATGATATGGAGAGCCTTGTGAAAACAGCGGGAAGGTTTGTCTAAGATGAAGGGCTCTTATCATATTGTAGTACAGAACCGATATCTCAAGTATGAGTTTGAATAAAGCGCAACTTGACAATAATTCAAGTCGATAGTGCTACAGGAAAGACGATTCTTGTCTGCATGATAAGAGAGTCCCATCTTGATAGTGAAAGCGGAATAACCATCTTTTCAAAGTGCCCTTTGAGAGTAATCGAGGGAGACCTCTGGAAGGAACAGCTTTCTTATATCAAAGATTCTATTGTCTTCATAGATGAAGGTTCTTCCTTTGTAGAGACAGAAGAATTTGCCGGAGAGGCAAAGAAGAGCAGCAATTACTTTGTCATTGTCACACGTGAAAATCTCGATATGCTTCCCGTCAGCGTTGAAGAAGTTTACGGGATAAAGAGCAGCGGACGGTATGGAAAGCTGGAGAAGGTATATCATGAGATGTACCGGCTCTATGAATAAACAGCAAAAAGAACATTCCTTTTACTCCCTGAGAGATCCTCGTTGAAGACAGTTGATGGGATATCAATTCTTCAGAGACGTGTCCGAGAAAAACGGGCTCGAGTGTGAATCGGCCAAAGGAGAAGCAAAGATTTTCAGTTCCCTTGCTTCTTCAAAAATAGACAAGGAGATTGTCGTAGTTGCTGACGGTGCTGCTTTTGCTTCCGAGATGAACCGCATCATTTCTCTAATGAGAACAAACAAGAGGATACATCTATATCTTCCGGAGTCGTTCGAATATCTAATTCTTTCCTCTGGAATAATCAAAGACAGCAAACTATATGATATTCTCACTAATCCTTCAGACTATATTGATTCTTCTCTCTTTTTCAGCTGGGAAAGGTTTTTTACTTCCCTAATAGTTGAGAAGACCAAGGATACATATCTTGCTTATAACAAGTCAAAGTTGAACAGTGCTTATCTCAAAAGCGATATTCAGAATAAGATACTCGCTCATATTGAAGGTATCAGATTCAATAGGACTGATTCAGTTGAATAAATAATGGAGTTTTGTGTCATGTTGGAGCTGTAGGAAGAGTAAAATTACTACGGGTTGGCAATACAAGTGTGACCACTAGCACTTAATTATATATAGGGTAAGTAAATATAACAGAAAATTACTATAAACAGTAACGTTCACTTTTACCCTATTTCCCCGCAAATGGAGACCAAAATATGAGAGTCTTGAAGTTTTTGTATGAGAAAATTAAGAAACAACCGGCTCCATATTACTATAATTACTCGCCTGTTACGGTACTCATCAAACCTCTCAGAAAATGGCTTGTTAATGTTGTTGCTCCGAGTTGTGTCTTCAACACAGTGAGGAAGTTCATATACAGGCTTTGTGGATTCAAGATAGGTAAACATGTCTTCATCGGTATGCACTGCTACCTTGATGATATGTGTTATGACCTCATAACAATAGAGGATAATGTCACTATCTCATACGGCGTTTATTTTGCCTGTCATGGGATTCATCAAAAGCATAATCCTATCATCATAAAACACGGTTCTTATATCGGAATGCGTGCCTCTCTCATAACGTCTGGGGGGGCATCTGTATAGGGCCTGATGCAATTGTCGGCTCTATGACTTTGGTCAATAAGGACGTGGGAGAAGGAACTACTGTTGTTGGTGTTCCAGCAAGAGTTGTAAGGGGATAATCATGGATAAACGAGTTATACCATTTTCTCCACCAGATATAACTGAAGAAGAAATAAAAGAAGTGTCGGATGCTCTACGTTCGGGGTGGATTACAACAGGTCCTAGAACAAAAAAGTTAGAGCGCAGACTGACGGCATTCATCGAAACTGGTAAGAATGATGTTGATACGGAGTCTAATATAGATGAATGGAATCACAGACTTGTCTGCCTTAACTCTGCTACTGCTGCAGAGGAGCTTAATTTCCGCATCTGTGGAATAGGTGAAGGGGATGAAGTAATTGTTCCTTCATACACCTATACAGCAACAGCAAGTGCTGCACTTCATGTCGGGGCAAAGCTCGTCATGGTCGACAGTCAGAAAGACTCTGTGGAGATGGATTATGACCAATTAAAGGATGCAATCACACCTAAGACAAAGGCTATCGTCGCTGTTGATTTAGG